>JALUUU010000001.1 GCA_027021185.1 archaeon
TATCTCGGCGTCGAGGTGCTCTCCTTCCTGCCTCAGGATCTTCGCCAGATTCTCCTTGAACTCCGGCTTCAGTGCGTAGACTCTTTTGGCTTTCTCCTGACCCGGCATTGCCACGAGGTGGACCTTGAGCTTGTAGTACTTCATGGGGATGCCGTGTTTTTCGTACTCTGTCTTGGAGAGCTCGATGAGGCCGGCTTCTTCCAGCTGCTTGATGTGATACGTGATCGTGGCCTTGGATAGCTTGAGCCTCTTAGCAAGCTGGGAATTGGTGAGTTCCTCCTTTCCCAGGAGCTCAAGGATCTTCATCCTGGTCTCGTCAGAAAAAAGCTTCGCCGTCTCCAGGTCCGGCCTAGGGAGGTACTCGAGGGGCATTCTATTTGTTAGATGCTTATTTAACATGACAAAACTGGCTGAAATGAGCATTAAGTATTTATACCTATTTTTTTCAACCCTGTCTTATGTGCAAGGACGTCGTTAACAACTGCCCTGAGTACAAGAACAGGATCCTCTTTCTTGTGAAGAAGGATAACGGCAAATACGAGTACGAGTATAACCCCACTAAGAAGTGCTTCGACAATGTTCTCCTCCACGAGAAGGGTGTCAAGAAGTCCCTGTGCAAGTACCACCGCTGGGGGGGGTATAAGTACGGCTATTGCCTAGGCACCATAGGCGAAGAGGGGGAGCAGCTCACCTACGTCCGCGAGGGCTTTGCCTACACCCCGCTGGACGATTAGTATGGTCGGGAACTCGTGGCTGACTTAATACGATGAAGAGGAGACCTCCGGCTGCAGGACATAGACATCCTCACCATCCGGTGGCTGACTTAATACGATGAAGAGGAGACTGGGAATTGTAATTGCGAGCCTGGGGTGGATCATAAACCTGCCCTACTGGATCTTCGAGACCCTTGTGGAGGGAAACCCGGTCTTCAGCCCCTCCAGGGACGTGTTTCTGGAGCACCTATTGATAGGCAGCGCCATTCCTGTTTTCATGATTATGGGATACTTCTTTCACAGGCACGCGGCTATGGAGGAGAAGCTCATGGAGTACTCAGAGTTCCTGGCCCAGAAGGTGGAGGAGCGTACCAGGGAGCTTCAGGAGGCCAACGAGAAGCTCAAGGTCGCCTACGAGGAGCTCAAGGAACTCAGCGACCTCAAGGACGCCTTGATAGCCAACGTGAGCCACGAGCTCCGGACGCCCATAACCATAGCCAAGGGAGCCATAGACCTCGCCGTGGAGGAGAGGGACTATGACCGCAGGAAAAGGCTCCTGGCCATGGCCATGGATGCCCTGGAGAGGCAGAACCGCATAGTGGGCGACCTCATCGCGTATCAGGAGAGGCAGAAACGGGAGGGCCAGGATGTGGCAGACGTTGAGCAGGTCATAGCCATGGGGGCGGGGATGTTCAGGAAGGCCGCCAAGAAGAAGGGCTTGAAGATAACGGTGGACATAGAGAAATCTAAATCCAACAAGCTTCCCCTGGTCAGGGGCGACGCCGAGAAGATTCTTCACGTGCTGAGCAACCTCCTGGACAACGCCATAAAGTTCAACCGCCGGGGAGGCGAGGTGAGGATAGAGGCCAGGGAGCGGGACGGCACTGTGGAGGTGTGCGTCATCGACACAGGCATAGGCATACCAAAAAACAAGCTCTCAAGGGTATTCCACCGCTTCTACCAGGTGGACTCCGGCCTGACGAGGCGGTACGGCGGCACCGGTATGGGATTGGCGGTGGCCAAGGAGATAGTGGAGGGATACGGAGGGGAGATTAAGGTGGAGAGCAAGGAGGGAGAAGGGAGCAGGTTCTGCTTCACCCTCCCAGTTCATGGAGGTGACTCAAAATGAGGATGAAGTACGAAGAGCCCATCGAGATAGCTGAGAACACCTACTGGGTGGGGCACTACGACGAGGAGGCTGGTTTTCACTGCAACCCCTACCTCATCGACGACGGCGAGGAGGCGGTGCTCATCGACCCGGGGGGAATAACCCACTACCCCCATGTCTTGAAAAAGGTTATAAGGGCCGTTGACCTTGACCGCATCCACCACATCATCCTGCACCACCAGGACCCTGATTTATGCGCCAGCACCCCCCGCTACGAGGAGCTCATAAACCATGAGGTCACCGTCTACAACCCCTTGAGGGCGAGCTTCTTCATCCCATACTACGGCATCAAGAGCAGGGTCGTGCCCATCAGGCGGGACGGCGAGGCCCTGGTTCTCAAGAGCGGCCGGCGCCTGGAGTTCTACCTCACCCCCTTCGTGCACTTCGCCGGGAGCATGGTCACCTACGACACCCGGTCGAAGGTTCTCTTCTCCAGCGACATCTTCGGGGCCTTCTCCTTTGACTGGAGCCTCTACGCCAGGGATGACTACCTGGAGGCTGTCAAGGCTTTCCTCGAGCCCTACGTCGGGTCTAAAAAGGCCCTGGAGAACGTGGCCAGGAAGCTCGAGCAGCTTGACATAGAGGTAATAGCCCCCCAGCATGGGAGCATAATAACTGATAACATCCCGGAGTTCATCCAGGCCTTGAGGGAGATGGACGCAGGGGTATACCTGGAGTAGGTGGTTGATATCGTGGTCACCTACCTGGATCTTATAAACGCCATGGTTAGGAGGGAGACGGCCATATTGGGCAGGGAAAAGGTGGGTAAGATCGTGGCCAAGGCGGGGCTCAGCATCGGCGAGGACGGTAAGGTGGCTGTTCCTAAGGGCATGGAAAAACAAAAGCTGGAGGAGCTCGCCAGGTCCTTCTACGAGGAATGCGGGGACATCACCCTGATCGGCTGCAGGATCCTCGTTAATAGGCTAGCCAGGGAAGGCAACCTGAAGCTCCCGGACATACTGAAGTTCTAGATCAAAAGCAAACGGCTTTCACAGCACTCCTGTGGTGGGCATCGCAGTAACATCCCAGGGGTTTTGCATTCGCCCCGTCACATCGAGAAAGGCAGAGACCCTTTTAGTCCTGATTGCTAGAGGCTGCCTGCCAGGGCCTTCACCTTCTTCGCCGCCTTCCGGATCAGGGGCTGCCTGAGGGCAGCGCGGGTGATGTAGTAGTGCTGCAGCAGGGCGGCGAACATCTCCAGCCTCCCGACCTCGGGCACGGCGAAGCCCCCCAGGTCCAGGGTGTCTCCCTTGATGGTGTATTCCACGGGGTAGTGTCTCGCCGCCAGTTTAAGGTGTCCAACATCCTCCTTCTTTAATCCTAGGAGCTCGCAGACAGCCAGGTCTAGGGCAAGGGCATCCCTAGATGCCGCAACGTAGCCTGCCTCCCTTATCCTGCCGTCGCTGGGACCGTCGCCGTCCATAACAAAGGTGGCGTCCAGGATATTTATCTCAGGATTTACAATGCCGTATAAATCGCAGAGGGTCTGGTTTATCCTCCAGTGATAGGGCTCCTTGTCTTTTTGTGGAAGAAGGCCGAAGAGATTTTTCAGCGCCATGGTGAGGCGTGTCAGGATGTGGGTCTTGAGAACAGGGAGGTTCACGACCTTTGAGTCCAGAACCGGGGTTGGTAAGACGTAGCTCCCGAACTCTCCCCTCACCTCCATCTTCTCTGCCTTGCTCAGGTTGATAATCTCACATCCCATGTCGAGGCTCCTAGCTATGGGAGACAGCCGCCTCCCCGTGGAGTCCGTCTCCACAATGGCAACATCCGTCGCCCTATCCCTTAGAACCTCTATGACCGCTGAGATGAGGTTGGGGTTGGTGGTAACCCCCTTCCTGGGCTTAGTGAGAAGATTGGGCTTCACCAGCACCCTGTCCTTGGAGGAGATCACACTTTTCCATCTTATCTTCTCAAGGGCATTCCTCACACCCTCTTCCAGGTCATCCGTTTTCTTTACTACGACATACACCATATTTTATCCTTGGCCAATATTCTTCCCTCCTCTTTTTTCACTCTTTCGCCCCCTCGATCCGACTAAGACCGGGTAGAGAGATGCGGCTTCATCGCCAAGAAAATGCCGGGCGAAGAGAAGCTCAAAGAAAGCGGATCCCATGCCTACGACCTGAATGACATAGAGGAAGCGATTAAAAAAAACATTATCCCCCCCTGACAAGCAGTGCTCCAATTCATCCCTGCCTTAAAAGGCAGAGGAACCTGGGAACGGGGGAATTAAAGAGTGCTTGGATGGGTTCAAGGACATCGAGGTTGTCAAATTTTCGGGTGCTGAACTGGGCTGTGAACAGCTGTATAACTATTAATAGTCCTGGAAATTGATTAATAACGCCATGGAAAATACTGCCCAACCCCCATTTGACAGCCATAGGACATCAAAAATTATTTATTGCGGGATAGGCAGGTGATAAAAGTATACGTTATGTAAGAAGGGCTGGGATATGAAGGTTAGATACGTGGTGTTGATAAAGGGCGTGGTTCAGCGGGGAGGCTTCAGGAGCTTTATTAAGAAGCATGCTTTAATGCGCGGGATTACGGGTTATACCGAGAACCTCTCCTCAGGGGAGGTCTTAGTCGTGGCTGAGGGAGAGGATGAAAACATTGGGGAGCTCTTAAAAATCCTGGAGAAGGAGTCCCCCGCCTATATAAAAGTGGAGGAGATAACCAAGAGGAGGGATGATTACACCGGCTCCTTCACGGACTTTGAGAGAAAAGGCATGGATGTCCTCCAGGGATTGGAGGAGAAAGGGGTGAGGGAAATTCTTCTCAGCATAGCATCGACTTCTAAGGCCACGGATGAAAAACTGGAGCGGGGCGTTGAGATCCTGGGGGACATCAAAAAGGACACCTCAGCCATACTGGAGAAGCAGATCATCATGCTGGAGAAGCAGGACCAAACCATAGAAGCTATAAAATCCGTAAAAGAGGACACATCCGCCATGCTAGAAAAACAAGACTCCATGCTAGAAAAACAAGACTCCATGCTAGAAAAACAAGACTCCATGCTAGAAAAACAAG
>JALUUU010000002.1 GCA_027021185.1 archaeon
AAGGTCATCCAGGCTCTCCACGCCTTCAGTGTATTTAGTCTCCACCTCTGTCTCGTCATGGAGGAGAAGATTGGATATCACCAGGACCTCCTCCCTCCAGTGGTCAAAGGCTATCAGGTCCTTTACGAGGATAAACTCCGCGTCCAGATGACCGAGGTCGTCCAGAGTGTCCCTGGGTATGTCTTCTATGTAACGAATGAAGTCATAGGAGAAGTAACCCAGCAATCCTCCCGCAAAGCTCGGAAGCCTCCTCCCGCCTTGAAACAATTTGTAGCCCTTGATCAGCTTCCTGAGCTCCTCAATAGGCTTGTCAACTTTTTTCCTGTCCCCTCCAGTCTCCGCGTCGCCGTCTTTGAGCCGAAACACAGCATCTGGGGAAGAACCAAGGAAGGAGTACCTGGCTATTTTCTCCCCCAGCTCAGCAGACTCAAGAAGGAAAGAGTATCCTCGCTCCTGCCTCAGGACGGCATAGACCTCTGCAGGGGTTCTCTCTGCCCCGAGGACCCTGACCATGGGGATTATGCATGGGTATCCCAGGTCCTTTGCTTTCCTTCGTACCTCCTCTAGGCTCGGCTCATCCATAAACAAGCTCCTTAACTTTTTTTTCGATGTTCTCTGCCAGCATTATCGAGGTTCCTATCAGGGCGGCATCGCAGTACTCCAGAACATAGCGCAGCTCTTGGGGATTACTTATCCCTGAGGCGCTTATCTTCACCCTGCCCCCATCTATCGCCTCAGAGAGCCTCCTGCTCCGCTCTAAGTCGATCTCCAGGGTTTCCATATCCCTGTTGTTGATGAGCACTAACCTGGCGTCGACATCCTGGGCTTTATCAACATCCGCCCCTGAGTGGACCTCCACAATTGGCTCCATTCCCAGGTCTCTTGATGTCCTGACAAGCTCCTCGAGAACGTCATTTGCCAGCAGCCCGGCTATAAGAAGAACAGAGTCGGCGCCGTAATAATAAGCCTCTCTCACCTGGTCCGGATGGAAAAGAAAATCTTTCCTCAGCACGGGGAGCATCGCGGTCTCTGCAGCCTCTTCGAGGTTGCTAAGGCTTCCATGGAAAAACTTCTCCTCTGTCAGGACTGAGATGCCGCAGGCCCCCCCTCTGCGCATCTCCTCAACAACCGCTCCAACGTCTTTGATCTCTCTGAGCTTCCCTTTGGGAGAAGCTGGCTTGACCTCGGTTATCACAGGATTCAGCCCCTTCCTCCTCGCGGCAAATATCGCCTCCTCGAAGCTCCGTGGCTTTCTTCTTCTGTCAATCTCTTTATTGAAGCCATGGAAACGCTGCTTACAATCCCTGAAGATAGCCTCGAAATTGTACATTTTTATACACCAACGTATAATAATAAACTTCAATGAGTTAGAAATACCCCTATATAAAGTTTTCCCGTGGGACACAATAATGATGCAAAAAAGTCTCAGTACTTCCTGCCGAAGGTTATGTATGCGGTGTGGCCCAGCATTCTTGTTTTAGGGCGGGTGCCCACCGCCTTCACCTCTATCTCCCTCTCAAGAATCTCTATAGTGCGAACCTCCCTGAACCCTGCCTCTCTAAGGGCCAGGTGGCCCTTCCGCGCCTGCTCTACGTAGGGGTTGTAGACGGCAATGGAGCCACCGCGCTTGAGGACCTCGTGGGCGTTCTGGGCCACCTTCCAAGGCTCAGGTAAATCGAGGGTTATGACATCCGGGTTCTCCTCTATACCCTCCTCAATATCTTGGAGCTTTACCTCGACGTAGTCGCTGAGGCCTGCGAGGGCTATGTTTTTCCGTGCGATTTCAGCGTGCTTCTCCCTCTTTTCATATGTATAAACCTTGCCAGTGGGCATGACCAGCCATCCGAGTATGATAGCCGTGCCGCCGCTCCCGGCTCCTGCGTCCACCACGATATCGCCTGTCCCCACACCGGTGTTGGCTATTATAGCCCCAAGGTCTTTTTTAAGAATCAGGCTTCCCGCCCGGGGCATTTTCTCGTAGATGTCCAGAACCCGTGGCTCAAGAACGCAGAACTCGTGTCCCAGATGAGACTTTACCCTACCGTTGACTGTGGTGGTTAGATCAACAACTCCCAGATCTGTATGAACTATGTCTCCCCCACAGAGTCTCTTATTTCCGCGCCTGTCTATCAAGAGCTTCATCGTCCAAGCCTCGTTAAAAACAGGAAAGCTACCAGCATTAAGAGGATGGCGAGGATAATGACGCCCTTAACCGCCTGGGTGTCGGTGCCGAAAATAATCGGAAAGGGACCTATAAGGACCACCCCACCTCCTCTGACCTCCGCATCCTTAGCCTTTAACGTGGAGGTAAGGGTACCTACGAATAGGAGGATTATTCCGATGACGATGAAGATAAAACCCAGGGTTAACAGGTCGTAGCCTTTCATAGTTACCCCAAACCTTTTATATTTATTCAAGTCATTCGATGAGCGTATGAGGTTATCTGCCCCTGACTTAAAAAAACTTATGTTCATCCCAATAATCATGCTCGTGGTATCGGTTTTTCTCGTTGCAAACAGTGCTGTTAAAGGGACCATACCCATGGGTGTTGACCTGAAGGGAGGAACCCTGATAACCGTTTACGACCCCTTGGACCGCCAAGTCCTGGAGGAGGCCCTCTCTGGAAAGTTCGGCAAAGCCTCCATTGACACCATAAAAAGCGGGGTAACCGTGGTAGGGTACACCATTCAGCTCAACGATTTCCTGGATGTGGAGGAAAAGGAGGCCTTGATCAACATCCTGAAGTCCCTTGGGGCCAAGGAGGAGAATATAAGTATCCGGGATGCCCAGGCGTCCATATCCACGAGAACCCTTAACGAAGGGCTCAAGGCCATGGTATTCGCATTTTTGTTCATGGCCCTGGTTATCTTTGTCAGGTTCAGAACCTTCGTGCCTTCATTTGCCGTGGTGTTGTCGGCTTTCTCCGACATAGTCGTTACCATTGCCGTGATGATCATCCTCGGCATCCCCCTCACCACAGGATCGATTGTGGCCCTCCTTCTGTTGATAGGGTACTCCGTTGACACGGACATTCTACTGACTACGAGACTCTTGGTGAGAAAGGCGGGAAAGTTCGAGGAAAGACTCGTAAGAGCGATGAAAACAGGGCTGACCATGGCCGCCACGACCATCTCCGCTGTGGCGATTCTTTATGTAGCCTCGACCTCGGTGGTCCTCAAGGAGATATCTGTGGTGATTCTCATCGGCTTAATGGTTGATCTTCTAAACACATGGATCCAGAACGCCAGGATTCTGCAGTGGTATTTGGAGAGTAAGTAAGATGATGGAGAAAATGCTGCAGGACAGGAGAATTCAGCTCATGGCCATAATCGTAGTAATATCCCTCCTCATCGTTTCCTTTAGAGGGATATCCACGGGGCTGGACCTCCAGGGAGGAAGCCTGATTCAGATCAAAGCAGAACGCCCCCTAACCCAGGAGGAGATGGACCGGGTTATAACAATCATGGACGAGCGCCTCAGGGGAGGCCTCAAGGTGAGGGATGTCAAACTCAAGCCCTGGGGCGATGAATACATCCTTGTGTACATAGCAGGGGTGGACGCCCTGGAGGCTCAGAAGCTAATAGGCAAGCCCGGAAAACTTATAGTGAAAATTGGAAACGTGACCGCCTTCACGGGAGACGAGCTGACCAGGATAGACCCCTTCGGATACGAAGCCCAGCGGGGAAACTGGGGCGTGCCCTTCACCATAACAGAGGAAGCCGCTGAGCGCTTCAGAGACGCGGCCATAGCCACGAATTTCTCCCTAGTCTACATGTACCTCGACGACGTGGAGGTAAACAAGGCCCCCATATCCTACAGCCTCCAGAGGGAGCTTATGGCCGGCAAAGTCGTTAAAAGCATGGTACTGGAGACCGGAGGCGATGAAGAGGGCATGGAGGAAGCACAGAGAATAGAGGCCATCCTGCGCTCAGGCGCCCTACCCATAAAAGTGGAGGTTGTGGGGAGCTACGACGTGTCAGCAGCCCTTGGGGAAGGATTCGGGAGGGCCGCCCTAATAGCCGGGCTCCTGGCTTTCCTCGGCGTAACGGGCGTGATATACGCCAGGTATAGGCAGCTCAAGCTCGTTATCCCGGTTCTCATTACAGGGTCGAGCGAGATCGCTATAATATTCGGGGTGGCCTCCCTCATAAGATGGGACATCGACCTCCCGGCTATCGCTGGAATCATCGCTGCCGTGGGAACGGGAATGGATAACCAGATAGTTATTCTCGATGAGATACTCATGGAAAAAGAGCGGTCAATACGCTACAGAATAAAAAATGCTTTCTTCATAGTCATGGGGTCCTGGATGACGCTGATAGCGGCGATGGTGCCCCTATTTGCCTTCGGCTTCGGTCTCCTCCAGGGCTTTGCAGTGACCACGATGATAGGTGCGACGGCAGGGGTCTTCATAACCCGCCCAGCCTTTGCACGGATGATTCAACTCCTCACATAGAAATATTAATAAGGAATAAGGTAGACTGGCGGATAAGCAGGAGGCGGATAACATTTACGTCATAATAATTGGCGCTGGCAGAGTGGGAAGACACCTTGCTAGGGTCCTGGTTGAAAACCGCCACGAAGTTGCTTTAATTGAGAAGGACAGGGATCTGAGCCAGGAGATAAGCCGGGAGATAGACGCCCTCGTCATTAACGGCGACGGCACCCAGCTGAAGACCCTTGAGGGTGTTAATCCAAAAACAGCCGACGCCTTGGTGGCGGCCACAGGCAAAGACGAAATAAACCTTCTATCAGGGCTCGTGGCTAAGAACCTCGGGGTGAAAATGGTGATATGCAGGGTGAGCAACCCGGAGTACAAAGAGGTGTTCAAGAAGCTAGGCATAGACTACGTCATAAGCCCGGAGGTTACCGCCGCAGAATACATAGACAGAATAATTCGAAGGCCCTCAGCCATAGACCTGGCTATCCTAGGCAAGAGCGACGTCGAAATACTGGAGTTCGTTGTGGACAAAGATTCCAGGATAGCTGGCAAAGAAGTTAAGGAAATATCCCCAAAGGGCTTCCTCATAATAGGGGTCCACAAGGGAAGAGAGCTCATCATCCCCACAGGAAAAACTTTAATAGAGGAAGGAGATGAAGTTCTTGTTCTTGCCAAAACCAATTCCGTGGCTGAGGTAGAAAGGCTTTTCGCGAAAGAAGAAAAAGGCTAGGTGACGACGATGATTGCGGAGGTTTTGCTATCCATAAAAGAGGCTGAGAGGGAGGCGACGGAAAAGGTCGAAAAGGCCAGGAAAGAGGCTGAAAAACTGGTTGAAAAGGCCCGAGCAGACGCGGCTAAACTCGTGGAAGAGGCCGTCAAGGAAGCCGAAGAAAAGGTGAAAGAAATCCAAGCCTCTGCTGAGAAAAAGGGCAAAGAAGAGGCTGAGAAAATCCTTAATGCAGGAAAAGAAGAGGAAGCCCGTCTCAGGGAAGCCGCCTCTGGGAAAATAAAAGAAGCATCTAAGATTGTTGTAGAGAGCATAACGGGGGTGGGGCAATGATGGAGGCTCAGGAGAGCGCCGCGAAAATTATCGAGAGAATCAAGGAGGACGCCGATAAAGAGGCTGCTGCAATCCTTGAGGAGGCCAAGAAAGAGGCTGCTGCAATCCTTGAGGAGGCCAAGAGAAAGGCAGAGCAGCGGAGAAGCGACATAATCGCCAGGGGCGAGAAAGAGGCGGAGCTCCTGAGGCAGCGCATCGTGGCCAATGCCAAGCTCAAGGCCAGAAAAAGCGGCCTGGACGCCAAGGAAGAACTCATAAGCGCCGTCTTCAAAGAGGCCGAGAAAGAACTAGGCAAAGTTGCCTCCACAGATAAATATATGGACATTCTCCGGGAACTAATAAGAGAGGGAGTGGCATCGGTAGGTGAAGATGCAGAGGTCGTTGGGAGAAAGGAGGATGAAAAACTTCTGAAAGGAGGTCTCCTTGAGGACCTGAGCAAGGAGCTGGGAGTGAAGATCACCCTTTCTCCTGAGAAGATTGAGAGCATAGGTGGGGTGATCGTGCGCTCTAAGAGCGGCAAGGTCGAGGTGAATAACACCTTCGAAACAAGGATGCAGAGAATGCAAGACACCCTGCGTTCAGAAATAGCCAAGATTCTCTTTGCGGAGTAAGCAAGATGAAAATAGGAGTGATAGGAGATTCCAACACCGTTCTCGGGTTCCGCCTAACAGGCGTGAGAGAGACCAGGGAGACCGACGATCCCAAGGAGGCCCTTGAGGCCCTTAAGACTTTCTTCAAGGACAAAGACATGGGGCTGATAATCATCACCGAGCGCCTGGCGGATAAACTGAGGACAGAGATAGAGCGACTCACAAAAGGCGTGGTAACTCCGTTACTCGTAGAGATACCTGACAAAGAAGGATCCATCGAGCGGAAAGTGGACCCGATAAATGAACTCGTCCGCCGCGCGGTGGGTGTAGAGATAAAGTTCAAGTAGGTGATTTCCATGGCTGAGGGAAAAATAATCAAAATCGCCGGACCCGTTATCGTCGCTGAAGGGATGCGGGGATCCCAGATGTACGAGGTCGTTAAGGTAGGAGAAGAGGGCCTGATTGGGGAGATTATTGAACTGGAGGGGGACAAGGCCACCATCCAGGTATACGAGGAAACCGCTGGAATGAAACCCGGGGAAGCCGTCATAGGCACAGGGCAGCCCCTGTCTGTAGAGCTCGGCCCGGGGATATTGAAGATGATCTACGATGGGATCCAGCGTCCCCTAGAAGTTGTTAAAGAGAAAACAGGCACCTTCATCACGAGAGGGGTCTCTGTACCGCCCCTGGACAGGGAGAAAAAATGGGAGTTCAATCCCACGGCCAGGCCGGGGATATCCGTTACTCCCGGGGATTTCCTGGGGGAGGTGCAGGAGACCGAGGTTATAGTACACAGAATAATGGTTCCCCCCGGTGTGAAGGGGGAGCTCGTCGAGGTGGCCAGCAAGGGCAGCTACACCGTCGAGGACACCATTGCCGTGGTCAAGACCAAGGACGGCGAGAAAAAACTCTCTATGCTTCAGCGCTGGCCTGTGCGTAATGGGCGGCCATACAAGGAGAAGCTTGATCCATCTGTCCCCCTGGTAACGGGACAGCGCATAGTCGACACGTTCTTCCCTGTCGCAAAAGGCGGCACAGCCGCTATCCCAGGACCTTTCGGTGCAGGCAAAACTATCCTGGGGCATCAGCTGGCTAAGTGGTGCGACGCTCAGGTGTTCATATACATCGGCTGCGGAGAGCGGGGAAACGAGATGACAGAGGTTCTGGAGGAATTCCCGGAGCTGGAGGATCCCACGACTGGGAAGCCGCTGATGGAGCGCACGGTGCTCATCGCCAACACCTCTAACATGCCCGTTGCCGCCCGAGATGCCAGCGTTTACACAGGCATAACCCTGGGGGAATACTACAGGGACATGGGGTATAGCGTGGCGCTGATGGCTGACTCCACCTCACGGTGGGCTGAGGCTATGAGGGAAATCTCCGGGAGGCTCGAGGAAATGCCCGGTGAAGAGGGCTATCCAGCCTATCTCGCCTCCCGCCTGGCAGACTTCTATGAGCGCGCCGGAAGAGTTGTCACCCTAGGCACAGAGAGTAGGGAGGGATCCCTCACAGTTGTAGGCGCCGTATCTCCTCCCGGCGGTGATTTCTCCGAGCCGGTAACCCAGAACACTCTACGTATAACAAAAGTTTTCTGGGCCCTTGACGCCTCTCTAGCAGATAGGCGCCACTTCCCGGCTATTAACTGGCTGAGAAGCTACTCCCTGTATCTCGACAGCATCGAGGGCTGGTGGAAGAGCAAAGTAGGGGAGGATTGGAAGGAACTCAGAGCCAAGGCCATGGCGCTACTCCAGAAAGAGGCCGAGCTCCAGGAGATCGTGCAGCTCGTGGGTCCTGACGCCCTGCCGGAGAAAGAGAGAGTTGTCCTTGAGGGCGCCAGGGTGATCAGGGAGGACTTCCTGCAGCAGAACGCCTTCCACGAGGTGGACACCTACTGCAGCGCCTCGAAGCAGTACACCATGCTGCAGGTCATGCTCCGATTCTACGAAAAGGCCTTGGAGGCCGTCAACATGGGGATCCCTGCCAAGGAGATCGCGGAGCTCGAGGTCAAAGACACTATAGCCAAGCTGAAATACGTGCCAGAGGAAGAGATCGAGGGCAAGATTAAGGAGATAAAGAAAGCCTTGGAAAAGGAAATTACCGCCTTATCCCAGAAGATAGAAGGAGGAATCTAAATGCCTCAGATGAAGATACGGGAGTACACCTCTGTGACAGAGGTTGCAGGGCCACTTATGGTTGTGGAGGGAGTTAAAGGAGTAGGCTACGGTGAAGTCGTGGAGATAGAAACACCCAGCGGTGAGAACAGGAGAGGCCAGGTCCTAGAGGTTGCCACGGATAGAGCCGTCGTGCAGGTATTCGAGGGCACAAGGGGAATAGACACCTCCCGAACGAAGGCACGGTTTACCGGGGAGACTGTTAAGCTCCCTGTATCCATAGAGATGCTGGGCAGGATCTTCGACGGAACCGGGAACCCAATTGATAAAGGTCCTAAGATCATTGCGGAGGATGAGTACGACATCCACGGGAACCCTATGAACCCCACCTCTAGGGAGTTCCCGAGGGACTTCATCCAGACGGGTATAAGCACCATAGACGGGATGAACACCCTTGTCAGGGGGCAGAAGCTGCCTATCTTCTCCGGCTCGGGCCTGCCCCACAACGAGCTCGCGGCGCAGATAGCCAGGCAGGCCAAGGTCCTGGGGAAGGAGGAGGAGTTCGCCGTGGTCTTCGCCGCTATGGGCATAACCTATGAGGAGGCCAGCTATTTCATGCGGGACTTCGAGCGGACCGGGGCTCTGGAGAGGGTCACTGCCTTCCTTAACCTGGCGGATGATCCCGCTATTGAGAGGATAATAACGCCTCGTATGGCCCTTACCACGGCGGAGTACTTCGCCTTCGAGCACGACATGCATGTCTTGGTTATCACAACCGATCTTACCAATTACTGCGAGGCTTTGAGGGAGATCGCCGCTGCCAGGGGCGAGGTCCCTGGGAGGAGGGGTTATCCAGGGTACATGTACACCGATCTGGCCACTATATATGAGAGAGCAGGAAGGGCAAGGGGTGCCAAAGGCACCATAACCCAGATGCCTATCCTCACAATGCCTGACGACGATATAACCCATCCCATCCCTGATCTAACCGGATACATAACCGAGGGACAGTTCGTTCTATCTAGGGAGCTCCACAGGAAGGGCATTTATCCCCCTGTGGATGTGCTGCCCTCCCTATCAAGGCTCATGAAGGGCGGTATCGGCCCGGGAAGAACAAGGGAAGACCATGCCAACGTGAGCGACCAGCTCTACTCGGCCTACGCCGAGGGCAGAGACCTCAGAGACCTGGTCGCCGTTGTGGGAGAGGAAGCCCTCACCACAAAAGACAGGAAGTTCCTTGAGTTTGCGGACCGCTTCGAGCGAGAGTTCGTTACCCAGGGCAGAGACGAGGACAGGAGTATAGAGACCACCCTCAGCATCGGCTGGGACCTCTTGAGCATATTGCCGGAGCGTGAACTCAAGCGCGTTAAAGAGGACTACATAAAGAAATACCACCCCAAGTACAAGAAGGAGGCGGGTGATGGCTGAGCTGATAGAGGGCGTTAACCCCACCCGGATGGAGCTCCTGAAGCTCAAGGGAAAGGTGAAGCTGGCCAAGAAGGGGCACAGGTTGCTGAAGGAAAAGAGAGACGCCCTTATCATGGAGTTCTTCAACATCCTGGAAGAAGCCCGCGGTGTAAGGCGCAGAACCGAGTCGAAATTAGAGGAGGCCTACAAGGCCCTGATCCTCTCCCAGGCCATCCTCGGAGGGATCAAGGTCAGAGAAGCCTCCATGGCCGTTAAACCTCTGGATGGGGTCGAGGTTCGGTCCAGGAATATCATGGGAGTCAAGGTGCCCGTCCTTGAGATCGGGGAGACCAGGAGAACCCTAATCGAGAGGGGATACGGAATTATAGATACCTCCGCACAGCTGGACGAGGCCACTACAAAATTCGAGGAGGCCCTGAGGGCGGTTGTGGAGCTAGCCGAGATAGAGAAGTCTATACGGTTGCTGGCGGAGGAGATCGAGAGCACCAAGCGTAGAGTCAACGCCCTGGAAAACATCGTCATACCCAGATTATCCGCCACCGTTAAATACATTAAAATGCGCCTTGACGAGATGGAGAGGGAGAACTTTTTCAAGTTGAAGCGAATTAAAACTACAATGGAATCTGCATGAGAATAAATTACTCCCGGAAGATTTTCGCTAAGCAACTCCAGCTTTTGAACAGGCATCTGCCAAAGTCAAGGCGAAGCCTCGCTGTGCTGCTTAATGAATCAGTTCCCTGCGTAGACCTTAAGGATGGCAGTGAGCACTGCTTTAAAAAAGCTGAGCTGAAAAAGCTCTCAGAGCTCCTTCCCAAAGAGAAATGGGGGCGGCTTCCCTTACCGATACTCATAGAGCTCGGCTCATCCCTCTACGGCAGAGGCACGGCCAGGATATCCGGGAGGCTGGAGTGCCAAGTGGCTGCTAAAATCCTTGAAAAGGATTTTGAGGGAGAGGAGCTCTTCATATATCGCCCGGAGCTGAGGAAGCTCAGGAAGGAGCTACCGACGACGACTCAATACATGTTTACTATTTCGCTGACATGAAATTCATAGCTTCTCTAGTGGATATTAAAAAGGTGGATAGGGTGCCCGGCGAGCTACAGCCTTATGTTGAGTTCAAGGCCACCTACGAGGGCAGGCAGTTGAAGGGTGATGAGGAGGTTGCCCTCTTCAATGTTGCTTCAACCACGAGTTACCTCGCAGTTTTTCTAGACCCCGGGAAGACGATAGAGGACATAGAAAAAGAGGTCAAGGATCAGGCCTTCGCAGACCTGCATCCTGAGAGCAAGGAATCTCTTAGAAAGTACATCTCGAAGCGCTAGCGCGGCTTCTCTAGGAGGCGTCTTTTCCTGAGGATTCTCCCATCCCTGTAGTGGGGGGTTCTGAGAACGTTGTCCTTTTTTATCTCTATCTCCCTGGCCTCGTCCGCTAGAGCTGCTGCCCTGCGGATAAGCTCGTGGGCCTCTGCCACCATAGGGACGTACTTCTCCGGGTCTTTTTCCATGAAGCACCCTTTTACATTGAGCTTCCCGGCTTCGACGGCCATGGTATAGGCCTCCTTTGCTTTATCCATTGCCTCAGGGCTCTGTATCCCGGAGTATTTGAGGGCTGTTTCAGCGTCCACGACGATCCTGGGGAGATATTCCTCTCCCTTCTTCACGGCGTCAATGGCTTTATCCAGCTCTGTCTGTAGAAGACGGAAGACCCCGGTGACTGCCAGGATTTTGAGCATGTGGGCATTGAAGAGAGCCATCTCCGTCGGATCCAGAAACTCTCTTCTGGCCCCTATCATTACATCCCCTAGGATGAAGACGTAACCCAGTCCCTTCTCCTCTATGAGCTTTGCAGCTTTAACCCCTGGGCCGTCCCCTACAACAATAGCTCTCTTTCCGTCTAACTCATTAATAACCTTCTTAGGTCCCGGAGCCCCCGGATTCGGGGAGACATAAAGAATGATTTCTGGTTCAAATCGGGCAACCTCGTCCACAACTCCCGAGACCTCCTGGGGAGTCATTTTCGCCCCAGTTCCTACAGTCCGCACAGATATGTCCTCTCTGTCAGCTCTCTCGTCCAGAAGAAGATCCAGCACGAGAGAGGTGGCAATGTTCCCTGTTTTGATTACACCAATTTTTACCATGTCAGCACCCTAGACTTTTTCAGTATTAAATGTTTTGAGACTCGAAAAATAAACTATATATATAAACCTTGTCGGGTTGTCTTTTCATGAAACTGAGGATGAAGGCCATTGACTTGGTGACCATCCTATCCGAGGTATCCAGGGCGAAGAAGAGAGAGATTTACGCTAGATACGGCATTAATCAGTCGGCGAAGAAAGCCATCAAACGCGCTTGTGAACAGGGGAGATGGGAACTGGTCTAATCCCCCTCTTCTTTTTTATTTATGAACCGAAATTGTACACCTCTCTGAGGGCATCTCTGTTTATGACGTGCTCGACGTCTTCTCTATAGATGACTTTAAAGGCGTGCTCGGCCACTTTTTTGTAAAACTCGCAGTAGTAGCTTTTAGAAAACATGGTCCCCTCGGTGGAATAAATCTCCGCTGGACATGGAGCCCCGCACATGTTCCGGTAGAGGCAGGTCTGGCACTCAGCTATCTCCTCCACTGATCTCCGCGTCACGTTTCTGAAACATCTGGAGGAAATAATCTCCTCTATAGTGTCGTGGAATATGTTGCCTCCACTGAATTCCTCCATCCCTATAAACTCGCCGCATGGGTAGGCATTGCCGTCGGCAGTTATTGAGAAAAACCTTCTCCCGCCGCCGCAGGGCGAGATATCGCACATCATGACCCTCGCGGAAGGCGCGATTATCCCCAGGAGGATGTTAGCGAAATCAGCCACGACCATCCTCTCCCCTTTCTTTGTCAGCTGAATCGCCTCCTCTACGGCATCTATAAATTTCTCAGCCAACCTCAACGGATGAGGCCGCAGATCCAGGGCCTCCTTCTGGGTTCCTCGCACGGGGTTCATGAGGCAAAGGGACACCCCCCTCTCCCGGAGAAACCTCACCATCAGGGATAAGTGGTCGAGGTTGCGTGTGGTGACAGTCGTCACCACGTTAAGTCCTCTATAGCCCTTGAACCATTCCAGGGCGTTCAATACCTTCTCGTAGTGTCCCTCTCCCCGGAGGGAATCGTTAATCTCCTGAACCGGTGAGTCTAGGGATATCCCTATGTTGACGTTATGCTCCCTTATAAATTGGGCATCCTCCCGAGAGAGCAATAGACCATTAGTCTGGATACCGAAAAACAGCTCCTCCTCGTACTCCTCGATTACCCTGAAGAGGTTTTCCTTGTTGAGAAGGGGCTCGCTACCGTGGAAGATGATTGAGCCTTTAATGCTACGGCCGTTGAAAAAATTGGAGGCCTTCTCTGCCACAGCGCTGAGCTCCTCGAAGCTCATGTTTCTTCCCCGGTTTTTTACTCGAGAAGGAAGGTAGCAGTACGGGCAGGAGGCATTGCACCTGTCAGTGGCGTTCACGTAGAGCAGTATAATATCTGAGCCAAACCTGAATTTCCGCATCTCAGATCTCAGCTTGGGGCGTAATTTTGTGTAGAGCTCCTGCAGCCCTGAGCTGTCCCCGGTTCCCCAAAAATTTGTTTCCGGGTCGATTTTGAATTCTACGCCGTTAACCCTCAAAATGTCAAACATCGTTGACACCGAAAAAAATTTAGAAGGGGGATTCGTCACTCTGCATTACGTAGTGAGTGAGTCCTGCTCCCCTGTATTTGCATTCCAATCTATA
Source organism: archaeon (assembly GCA_027021185.1). Classification (GTDB taxonomy): domain Archaea; phylum Hydrothermarchaeota; class Hydrothermarchaeia; order Hydrothermarchaeales; family JALUUU01; genus JALUUU01. The sequence goes on from JALUUU010000002.1 coordinate 13,395, forward strand.
GCTCATTTCCTTCTCTTGACCTGATTCTTTTACGCTCATGGGTTCACCGCAACTGCATAGAAAGCGATACATATTTAAATTTATCTCAATAAATATTGATAAATCGGTCAATATTTATTGATTTAGGTGAGAACAAGCCTTTTTTACATATATTAATTTTATTTATTTTCCGATTTAATTATTCTTTGGAATCAGAAATCTATATATCTTGATTCATTTTAAATAAACTTGAGCCGCGATGGCGAGGGTCAGGAAACACAAGGAGAGCATGATACACACGAAATACCAGGTCTTGGTTGAGATAGCGGCCAGACAGCCTAGGATTAGGCAGGCCGATATAGCAGATAAATTGGGCATCACTCCCCAGGCAGTGTCGGAATACATAAAACAACTCCTCAGGGACGGCTCAGTAGTCTCTGAGGCCCCTATGAACTATAGGGTTACCAATAAGGGCGTTGAGGACATAATAAAAAGAGCTCACGAGATAAAAGACTACTCCCGGTTCGTCCTGGACGAGGTTGTCAGAGACGTTAGAGTCTTCACCGCCGTGGCGGACAAGGACTTGAAAGAGGGGGAGAGGGCGGCTGTCTGGATGAAGAACGGCTTGCTGTATGCTGGGGAGAAGCACATGTCAAGAGCAACGGGAGTAGCGATTCAGAACGCCTGTAAGGGGGAGGACGTCGGGATAAAAAATCTGAGGGGACTCATCGACCTTAAGATAGGGACTGTCACCATCTGTCAAGTCCCCCGGGCTGAATGGGGCGGATCGAGGGGCATAGACTACGAAAAGCTCAGGGAAAAATTAAGGGGGAGGAAATACCTCTGCGCCTTGGGCGTGGAGGCCTTGGTGGCTCTTAGAAAGATCAACAAGAAGCCAGACGCTTTCTTCGGAGTTAAAGAAGCCGTAGTTGAGGCTTCCCATCACGGAATCAGCCCAATAGTTGTGGGGGTGGATAACGAACTCCCTGAGATGCTGAGACGCCTGGAGGAGGAGGGCATACGATTCAATATTGTGGATGTTTCTCTTTGATGCGGGAATCCACGGCAATCAGCCTTGAAAACACCACGATATTCGTTGCTATTGCCAGGATGTATAGCGTGAGAAGCACCTGGTTAAGCAGCCCACCTATCATTACGATGAAGAGCCTCATATCCCGGCTCATCAAGTTGTAGACCCAGCGTTTAAATCCTTTCCCTGTCAGTAACTCGGCCCTGGCGGCTGAGTAGCTGATGGAGTAGCTCCCAAGGATGGCTAGCGCTCCTGGAAGCCAGTGCTCCCCCGGATTAACCATTATCATCCCCAGGAGGATGGCAAAGTCCGCATACCTGTCCAGGAGGGAGTCATAGTACGCCCCAAACCTGGAGGTCAACCCCTTAAGCCTCGCTAACTCGCCGTCGCATCCGTCAATTATGGAGGATATCTGCGCCAACAGACCCGCGGCGGCTGGGTGAGATAAGAAGAACAATCCCCCGGAACCGAGGGAAAGCAAAAAGCTTACGAAGGATATCTGATTCGGCGTTACCCCTGTTCTGATAAGAAACTTGGTTATCCTGGTTGAGATCTTCCTGTTTATATGTCTTGATATTATGCCGTCTGTCTCCTTTGTGAGCCCTCTGAGAATCTCTGCCTCCGCCCGCCGGAGGTCTTCTCTGGTGTCGATATCGGCCCACTTGGATCCTGTTATGTCCCAGGAGAAGAGGATGCCTTTCTCCGAGGCCTTTTTCATGATGTCGTTGATGCTGAAGGCTCCTGAGAAGCTTTCGGCTATATCGAAAACAGCTGGGGAGCACAGGAAGAGCCCTGTGTCCAGGGCGTTGAAACGCTCTAAGCGCTTGCCTATGTCGGCCACTCTGCCGTCTCTTAGGAGAACCTTCGTCGCCTCTTCCACGTTCTTGCCGTTCAGGTTCTTCTCCACCGCCAAGTGAATAGCTCCATTCCTCGAGGAACCTTTCCTAAGAATCAGACTTTGAAGACTCTCCGGCTCCAGGAAATGGTCTCCCATGAGGAGGACGAATCTCTCACCCCCGACGTGATTCTTAGCCTTGAGGAGGGAGTATCCGTTGCCCTTCTCCACAGCCTCGTTGTAGACTGCCTTGACTCCTGGATACTGTTGAAGGGCTTCTCTAACCCGGGGATCGCTGTAAACAACAACTATGTCCTCCTCGGGTATCCCCGCCCTCCTCAGGCCGACCACTGCATGCTCCAAGAGGGATTTGTCCAAGAGCCTAGCTAGAACTTTAGGCTTCTCAGAGCCAAAACGCCTCCCCTTCCCTGCCGCAAGGATGACAGCCTTCATCTCTACGCGGCTCCGAGGGCTGGGGAACTAGTCCCCAAGCCTTACCGCCTCGGTTATCTCCTCGATTAGTTCTGTCTCTTTTTCGAGTCTTCCGCCGCCGTAGCGCAGAATAAACTCCTCAACCATCTGCTTGGCCACGGCATCTGGGAACTGCTCCGGTGGATGCTTGAAGCAGTAAGCGGATATCTCCTTCAAAGCACCGGATACGCCGTTGTCTATTGCCAGCTTTGTGGCCCGTATGGCGTCTATAACAACCCCGGCGCTGTTGGGGGAGTCCTCAACAGAGAGCCTCACGTCTATGGTCAGAGGGATGTCCCCAAACTTCCTGCCTTCAAGGTGTATAAATGCCTGTTTGTTATCCTGCAGGAAATCCACGTAGTCACTTGGACCTATCCTCGTGGGGACATCGTAGTTCACCACGCTGGTGACAGCCTCTGTCTTGGATATCCTCTTGGAGGCGAGGCGAGACTCTTGGAGCATGTTTAGGAAGTCCGTGTTTCCCCCAATATTCAGTTGATAGGTCTTCTCTACCTTTACTCCCCGGTCTTTGAGGAGCTGTACAAGGGTTCGATGCAAGATAGTTGCACCTACCTGACTTTTAATATCGTCCCCCGCCACAGGCAGGCCAGCCTCATCGAACTTGGCAGCCCATGCAGGGTCAGAGGCTATAAACTCAGGTATGCAGTTCACAAATGCGCACCCGGCCTCGATAGCGGCGTCGGCGTAGTACCTCGTGGCCTTTGCTGATCCCACTGGAAGATAGTTCACCAGTATGTCCGCCTCTGCCTCCTCTAAGGCCTGGGCAACATCCACAGGTTCCTGGGCGCTGTCCACAGGAATCACGTCTTTTAAGTACTTGCCTAATCCGTCCATCACGGGTGCTTTCTGGACGGTCACCCCTAGCTCGGGCACCTCAGCAAATTTTGTTGTACAGTTAGGCCGTGTGAATATCGCCTCGCTGAGGTCTGCTCCCACCTTATTCGCATCTACATCAAAGGCAGCAACAAATCTCAGATCCTTAATATGGTAGCCGCCGAAGTTCACGTGCATCAAACCAGGGACGAAATCGTCCTCAGCAGCATTTTTGTAGTACTCAATTCCCTGAACTAGGGATGATGCACAGTTTCCAATCCCAGCTAACGCTACCCTTATCTCACCCATTTCTTCACCTCCTTTCTCTCACTTGATTTTCCAGTTATGATAACTGCAGCGAAGGATATTCCGGCTCTTCATTTTCCGGAGCCTTCGCCGGACTTTGGAGGGCTCCTCCCCTACCTCCTCCGCAACTTCCCGGCTTTTCTTTCCTCTGCCGGAGAGTAATATGTTCAGGAGCAGTCTTCTCTCAACCGAGTCCAGACCCGCTCCTTTAAGAGCCTCAAGACCTGCCTGCTTGACTCTCTCCAAGAGCTCTTCATCCCTTGCGATGGCTTCTTCATGGGATTTTATGTTATCTGTCAGCTTCTCGGCTATCCTGGAGAGGGCGGATAGTTTTTCAACAGGATCCTGTAGCGTCTCCGCTGTTGCGAGGGTGCTGTAGTCAGCATGGATTTCCCTCTTACCACTCATGGTCCAATAGTTGGTCTGGAACATGTGGGGAGAGATCTTGACCTTAAGCTTGGCCTTAGTGGATATGCCGAAATACTTTCTCGGTCTTCCCCTGCCTATCCTTTCTTCTTGAGAAGATATGACGCCGAACTCTTCCAGCTGCCTCACGTGTCTCTCTATAGCCATTTTCCTCACACCAGTTTCCAGAGAGAGTTCCGTGACGTATCTCGGCTCCTCTGCTATAAGTTGCAGGATTTCCCTCCTCGTAGGATTACCCAGTAAATCCAGTATATCCCCCGCGGTCGCCCGCATATTATATCCAATTTATGTTACTTTATTCTCGTGGGCAAAGATTTTGGAGCCGCTTTATTAGGGATCTTGAGATAAAAGATGCTTCCCCCGTCGGGGTTATCCTCCACCCATACCTCTCCCCTGTGAAGCTCGATTATTCTCTTAACTATGGCCAGGCCCAGGCCGGAGCCCTTTACGCCTCCCCTAACCCCTCTCTCAAATCTCTCAAAAATGCTCTTCTTGTATTCGTCAGGGATGCCTATACCCTCGTCTTTTACCATCACCTTCCAGAACCCATCTTCACCGTTGATGTCAACCACTACCCGGCTTTCAGGCGGGCTGTACTTGATGGCGTTGCTCATGAGGTTGGCAAAGACCTCCTCAATGACAGGGTTGACGTCAGCCATACACCTGCCTCTTGCCCTGTAATCCAAGTTGATCCTTCTCTTCTCAATGAGGGGCTTAAAGTTCCGGACAACCCTCTTGAACAGGGTGTTAAGGTCCTTCTTTCTGAACTCAAGCTCGTCGATGTCATCTAGTTTGGTGAATTTGGAGGCCTTCTCTATCATTTCCTCGAGCCTGTGAGCACTCTTTCTGGCCAGCTTAAGCCGCTGAAGAAGCTCTTCTTTAGATTCCTGGCCAGTGGTCTCGCTTATGTTCCGAATTACGTTGATGGGGTTGAGCATGTCATGACGCATAATATCAGAGAACAGGTCCTTCAGCTTGTTGGAATGTTCGAGTTGTCTTGCGTACTCTATGAGCTGCTGCTCCGCTTGTTTTCTCTTAGTTATGTCCCTCAGAATACCGGAGGCCCCGATGATGTTTCCCTCAGGGTCCCTTATGGGCGAGACCGTGGTGCTTACATGGATCCGCCTTCCATCTTTATGGAGTCTCACTGTTTCATAGTCAGATATCTGCCGTCCTCGCAGAGTCAGGTCTTTCATCCAGTCAAGCTCATGCACGAGTTCCGATGGAATGTGAGGAGGCTTGCCTCCTATGACTTCTCCGGCCTTCCAGCCGAACATCCTCTCCGCCCCTTTATTCCAGGACACGACGTTGCCGTCAAGGTCAACGGTTATTATAGCGTCGGCGGTGTTGTTTACAAGACTCTCCAGGTAATCCTTTGCCACCCGCAGCTGTGTCTCTAAGTTCTTCTTTTCTGTTATGTCAATTACGAGCTCTAGAACCCTGGTTACTCGGCCTTTTCTATCTGTGATAGGGGAGCATGCATGTTGGCAGTGTATTTCTCCTCGGTTTTTAATGGAATGGCTGAGTTCTCTCTGCACAGTCTTCTTTTTTTCAAAAACTTCTTTAGCGGGGCAGTTCTCGGATGGCTTCTCCACACCACAATATGTTTCATAGCAATACTTTCCCATGACGTCCCCGAATTTTTCAATCATCTTCTGATTAGCCCATGTTATCCTGAAATCTCCATCTAGAAGGAAAATGTCCGCACCTAAGGCGCTGATAATGTTGTCTAAATTTTTACGCTCACTCTCCAGCTCTTTCGCCCTCTGTCTCGCAAGCTCATAGAGGCGGATATTCTCCAGGGCCACGGGATTAGATATCTCTACTTCTCCGTCCTTCTTCTTGGGCCTGAGTTCCTCAACCGTCTCAGCGGTTTTCTCAGCCAAGTCAAACCTGAGATCACGGATTCTAAGCGTTCTGCCCTGGTCCTCTAAGGCGTTCAGGAGGACAGCGTTGAGGGGGCATGAGATGAATGGATTCTCAGTCTCAGAGAAAAGCCTGTGATAGGCATCTATCCCCAGCAATCCCTTCCACTTGGTATAGAATCTGCCTTCTCCTTTCTCCTGCAGCTTCAGTTCCTTGACGAATCCTTTATCGGCGAAAAGCTGAACGATGTTACGCTGGGTCTCTTCCGGGGTCTTACCGGAGGGGATCTTAACGTCTTCGCTCTCCAGGTATTCCTTGATGTATCTCCCCAGATCCTTGACCATGGTCTCAGCCGAGAAAGCGTCATACTTAGAGAGAACCATCCCAAGACCGTATATAATGGCGTTATAGAGAACCTTGCCGAACTCCCCATCCTCTTTGCCGAACTCTTCGCCCACTTTTCTTCCTATTTAAGTCCGAGACCTAACACCATAAAACTTAAGATAATTTAATTCTAGCAAATTAATTAAAATTGATTTTTTTCCTACAGATGACTTCTTGAATTAGACGAATAAATCTCTTTAGTTTTCATGCATAATTATTATGAATTTATAAAAGGACTATGTATAAATATATAAACAATACAGTCATATAATAAATTTTGTTCTTAATAGAAAAAGACAAATAGAAAAATTTAAAATAGATTAAATACAAAACTAACCTACACAAAATCATGCCTCTATGAAAAGGCCCTGTAATATTGTAAGTACAGATAGGTAAATTTACCTTCATTTGTAATAGATATGTCATGGAGGCTGGTTTTGATATATTCTGTTAGAGGAGGAGAGGATGAAAAAGAAAGAAACTGTCAAGAAATCTGATGAATCTAAATCAAAAAAGAAGAAGTTGAGTGGATTTCTCTTTATTGTTGGGCCTGAAGATGACTACTATGAGGTTCCCATATCTAAATTAGAAAAATATGCTGTGAAAGATAAAGACCTTAATAAAAAACTTAAAACAGTAGGCGAAAAGAGCAGAGATGCGTATCAAGAGATGATTTACGGAGCAACTACCTTCAGAGCTTATCATTATGATCCTGAAGCTCCGGTATCCCGGGAAGACATCCGAAAAATATTCTGCCAACCACGCTTGAATGTTTTTCAGAAACGTAAGATTAAGACAACAGCTCCGGCGGGTTTTTGGCAGCGTGAGTCTCCTGAGGTGCCTGAGGCGTTGGGTTTTTGGCAGCGTGTTGAGCGGCCTGCTGGTGAGCCTCGGCTTGGTTTTTGGCAGCGTGTTTCTGGTGAGCCTCCTGAGGCGTTGGGTTTTTGGCAGCGTGTTGAGCGGCCTGCTGGTGAGCCTCGGCTTGGTTTTTGGCAGCG
>JALUUU010000003.1 GCA_027021185.1 archaeon
GATTAATAATTAAATAATGTGTCTTCCCTTTGCCTGAACTCCTGTTATTCTAACACCGTTGCGGCAATCGACACCTCTATCAGTCAAAGGGAGTAGAATCCACGTAGGATTCTTTTGGCTCTAAGATTTAAGATAACTGAATCCTCGGAATAACACTTTCCGGCCGCTCAGCCATTATCTGCCAGTTTGACGTGGAAATCACTGATTAATCCGATTTAAAGAATCAAATAGAAAAATTTATAATATATTATTATCAAGGGATATGTAATAAGCCTGGGAGGGGTATTATGGACCTGTATAGACGAGACTTTTTAAAGCTCGCCGGTGCTATTGGGGCGGGCGCTGTTATCGGATTATATAAAGTAGACATTGCGAAAGCCCTGGAGAGAGCTATATCGGGGGAGGTGAGGCTTGTATGGCTCCAGGGCCAGGGATGCACCGCTGACAGCATTTCCCTGCTGCAGGGGGTTCACCCGGATCTGGTGGATGCGGTTACCAAGCTCAGGGTTAATGTAGCCTTCCATCCCACAATAATGGCCGGTTCTGGAGAGGGCGCCATGGCTGCCCTTGAGAAGCCCCCGGATGTTCTTGTTGTAGAGGGCGCTGTTCCCGAGGACCCTGACTCTGGATTTGCAGAAGTAGGAGGAATACCCTTCAGAACCCTAGTGGAAAAGCTGGCTGGACAGACTAACGTCGCAGTTGTCGCCGCGGGAAACTGTGCCTCCTTCGGCGGGTTCCCAGCATCTAGAAACATTAAAAAACTATACGGGCTCACCCCCAGCCCCACCAACGCAAGCGGCCTGCAGTTTAAATACAAGGAAAGAGGCGGCATATTAGGAGCAGATTTCACGACCAAGGCGGGCCTGCCTGTGATTAATATACCCGGGTGCCCGACTCACCCTGATTGGCTGTTGCTGACTCTTGCCTCAGCTATTCACGGAGTAATTCCTGAGCTGGACAGGTGGCAGCGGCCTCTTCCCTTCTTCCAGCCCCTTGTCCATGATCAATGCGCATTAAGGGGATTCTTTGACAAGGGGATTTTCTCGGAGTACCTGTCCGACAAGCCCGAGCAGGGATGTCTGTACAAACTGGGCTGCAGAGGTCCATACACCTACTGTGACGACTCCATTCGGAAATGGAACAACAAGACCAACGTTTGCAGAAACGCTGGTGCACCCTGTATCGGATGCATGGAGCCTGATTTCTGGGATGAGTTCTCCCCCTTCTACGAGCAGATGGAGGATCTGCCTCTACTGATGGGTGTTAGCGCGGCGACCGCCGGGAAGGCGGCCATAGCTGCCGCAGGCATAGGTATAGTGGCCCATGCCCTGAGGAGAGGGGTCTCCAAGGAGCCGGAGGAGAAGGAGGGATAAAGCATGGTAAAGATTGAGATTGATCCGGTCACAAGGATAGAGGGGCATCTATCTGTGACCGTGAATGTTGAGAACGGCAAGGTAACTGAGGCCTATACCCACAGCACCATGTTCAGGGGGGTGGAGATATTCCTGGTGGGCAGGGACCCCAGGGATGCTCCCCATTTCACCCAGAGGGTGTGTGGAGTGTGCTTTGAGGTTCATCGACTCACCTCTCTGAGAGCCATAGAAGACGCGGCTGGTCTAACAATTCCCGACGGTGCCCGAAAACTAAGGAATATTTACCAGGGCATCTTCCACCTCTGGAATCACGCCGTGCATCTTTATGCCCTCGCAGGGCCCGACTACAGCGATGCAGTGGCCAAGACAGGCCTTAAAAGACTCGACCCCCTGGCGGGTAAGGGATATCTTGAGGCCGTTGTGAACCAGAGGAAGCTCCTTCAGGCATTTGCTGTTATAGGCGGAAAAGCTCCGCATCCATTGACCCCTGTTCCCGGGGGATTCAGCAACGCTCCGAGTGTTGAGAAAATAATGCAGATGAAGACCATGATACTAGAGGTTTCCAGCTGGCTTGGCGCCACGGAGAATGTCCCGGCGATCATTGATAACGTTGTAAATGGAAAATTCGATCCAGAGCTGGGCTCAGGTCTACACGACATAGTGGGCCTGCTTCTTGCGGCAAAGGAGGCCGGGGCCGATACCTGGGGCCTTGGGCCCGGAAGGTTCTATGCCCACGGATTCTATGACCTGCCTGATGGGGGGCTATTTTTCCCCCGCGGAACCTTTGACGGCGGAAAGATCAATCCCCTGGATGAAAAAAACGTTGTTGAGCACGTCACCCGCTCATGGTACTCCGATGAGAGCGGGGGCATGTACGTAGGAGATGCACCTCCACCTGAGCCCAAATACGGCAAGAGCGGCGCCTATTCCTGGGCTAAAGCACCGAGGTATGAGGGCAAATCTATGGAGGTCGGGCCTCTCGCCAGGATGATAATGAAGGAGTCAGATCCCTTTGACTTAAGGAAGGCCCTCACAGGAGGCTCCACCAAGAGCTCAACCCTAGGTAGACTTATAGCCCGGGCCCAAGAGGCTCTGCTGATAAGAGACGCCCTCGTAACGTGGCTCGACGAGCTCGTTCCTGGTGAAAAAGTCTACACCAACTACGAGATACCTGACTCGGGCTTCGGAGTCGGCCTGTGGGAAGCCACCCGGGGATCCATCGGCCACTGGGTGAATGTTAAAAACAAAAAGATCGACAGGTATCAGATAATAACACCCACTGCGTGGAACCTGGGACCCAGAGATAACAAGGGACAGCCTTCCCCTATGGAGCAAGCCCTTGTTGGGGTTCCGGTTCCGGACATAAAGAACCCGATAAATGTGCTCCGCACCATACGCTCCTTTGACCCGTGCCTGGCGTGCACAGTTCACATCCAGACACCCCATGGGAAGAAATATACCATAAGCACGTCCCCTGCAGAGGTAGTGAGATGAAGACAATAATAGTGGAGAGGCACAGCCTCGGGTTCAGGATAATCCACTGGCTTCAGGTAATTCTTATGGCCATAATGGTGGTCACTGGCTATGGCATATACTCGGGTACCTATCTTTTCGGCAACTCTCCTCCTGCGTTCGGTTACTTCAGTAATTTCGGCCTCCACGTCATCGCCTCGACTTTCCTGCTGATGGTGAACATTCCCCTGCTCCTTTATTTCCTGTATGTGGAAAGAGATCTCGGGAGCCAGATCATCAGACCCCGGGACATCAAGAACCTTTGGCGTCTGGGGCTGAATTTCATAGGCATACGGAAGGAGTATCCTCTGAGACTGCACAGGTATAACCCGGAAAAGAGGGTGTGGATAGATAAATATCACCCCATGCAGAAGTTCTTCCTTTGGGTGGAGATTCTTCTTATAATCCTCGCCGCCGTCACCGGTTACGGGCTTTATAAGCTGATGTATTACAGCTCATCCGAGATAGGCTTCCTGGCTGCCTTTGGATTCATCACTAACTACATGAGCCTGGCCACCATGAAGCAGATCCACTTCGGGGTTTTGCTGTTTTTCGCCACGATACTGCCCTTCCACATCTATCTAGCCCTGATTCCTGTAAACTGGAACTTGCTCAAGTCTAACATATTCGGCTGGTTTCCCGCAAAGGTGGAAAAAAAATAATATTGCCCATGTTGCCTCCGGGGGAGGATAGAAGGAGGGGTGGATATCTCCAATTCTATCCTCTCCACCCATAGTAAATTATTCCTGAATGTACAAAGTGATATGGTGAATCAAGGCAGAGTAGCTATTATAGGGGTTGGAAACCTCCTCATGGGGGACGACGGCGTAGGAATCCACGTCGCCAGAGAGCTTGAAAAAATTGATCTGCCGGCGAATGTCGATGTCTACGACGCCATGACCAACTCCTTCATGGTGCTGGAATACATGGACGGAGCAGAGAAAGCGATAATCATAGATGCCTATAAAGGAGGCAGAAAACCTGGGAGCATTTATAGGATCAGGTTTGATCCGGAGGCCCTTAGATACGCGGACAGAGTTGAGCTCAGCCTCCACGACATGGACTTCATAGACGCCCTTAACTCCGGGAGAGAAGCATACACCTATCCAGGGGAGATAATTATTCTCGGTGTGGAGCCCGAGAGGGTCTCCCTGAACACGGAGCTCTCTCCTACCCTAAAGAAAGCTATGCCGGAGATAATAAAGACCGTACTAGCTGAGATACGGTGAGGATCTTATTCTATCACAGCATTAAGCACTTCCCGCATATGTCTGAGAGCCCACTCATGGTTCTCATCGGATGAAGAGGCGACACAGTCTTTCAACACCTTGACCTTGTATCCCCGCATGGCGGCGTCTGCTGCAGTGTGCAGGACGCATATATTGGTGAGGACACCAGTAAGGACCAGCTCGTCAACTCCTTTTTCTTTAAGCACCTCATCTAATCGGGTATTATAGAAGGCGGAGTACGTGGTTTTCTCCACCAGCTCGTCCCCTGGTTCCTTATCTAGGGCGTCCACGACCTGGGCTCCCTTTGTGCCGCGGACACAGTGCTTGGGCCATATCTTGAATTCTTTGTCATCCGGGTCGTGGGAGTCTGCGATGAATATTACCGGTTCGCCCCTTTCCCTGAACTTTGTTATAGCCTCGTTGATGCGAGGTATGAGTTTCTCAGCGCCTTCAACGGGGAGAGCTCCGTCATCCCTGACGAAGTCGTTAAGCATGTCTATTACCAGGAGGGCGCGCATGGTTATATTTAAGCTCTGCGGAAGATATAAAAGTTGCGAGATGCTGGATAAGCTGCTCCGATTGGTGGAGGAAGACCTGGGACGAGGCGACATAACAACTGAGGCAGTTTTGAGAGACGCGATAACAGTAGAGGGCCGCGTATCCTCTAATTCTCCCGGGGTAATTGCGGGCCTGGAGGAGTGTGTGACCATC
>JALUUU010000004.1 GCA_027021185.1 archaeon
GCCCACCATCTGGAAGAGCTTCTCGAGGCTGGCCTTGGTCTCCTCGAATTTCTTTTTGTCGTAGTTGACGGCGTCCATCTTGTTGATGGCCGCGATTATCTGGCTTATTCCCAGGGTCCTGGAGAGAAAAACGTGCTCCTTTGTCTGAGGCATCAATCCCCCCTTCTCGTCTCTCTGGGATACGTCAACAACGAGAACTGCGGCATCAGCTTGGGATGCCCCGGTTATCATGTTCTTAACGAAGTCACGGTGTCCGGGGGCGTCGATGACTGTGAAGTAATACTTATCCGTCTCCATCTTATTGTGGGCTATATCAATCGTTAAGCCGCGCTGCCTCTCCTCTTTGAGGCGGTCCATGACCCAAGCAAACTCGAAGGTTGCCTTGCCTATCTTCTCAGCCTCTTCCTTATACTGCCTGATTATGTGCTCTCCGATATCTCCCTTCTCGAAGAGGAGCCTACCTACAGCCGTAGACTTGCCGTGGTCTACGTGGCCGATAAACACCAAATTCAGATGTGGTTTCTGAGCTGCCATATTCATACCTCCTTGATTCTAGCGATGCTAAAATTTCTAGGTTAATAAACCTTTTCTCTTTTTTATCTTTTTTATTATTTCCTCTTGAAGCTCTGCCGGAAGCTTCTCAAAGCCAACGAACTCAGTGCTCCAAAGAGCCCGACCCTCCGTTGCAGAGCGTATAGCGCCAGCGAATCCAAACATCTCCGCGATGGGGCACTTCGCCTCTATAATGCTCATGTCCCCGTCCTGGCGGAGGTCTATAATCTGACCTCTCCTGCTCTGGATCTCGCGGGTGGCCGCACCCATGTAGTCTTGTGGAACATGGATAAAAACTTTTTGCTTAGGCTCCAGGAGCATGGCGTCCGCCTGGAGCATGGCCTCCCTGATGGCATCCCTCACGGCCGGGATGACCTGAGCAGGGCCGCGGTGAATTGCGTCTTCGTGAAGCTTCGCATCCACGAGCTTCACCTTAACGCCGAGGACTTTCTCTTTGGCGAGGGGTCCGTTGTCCATGGCCTCATGAAAGCCCTCCTGTATAAGAGCTATTACCTCGTTCAGGTACTGAATACCCCTGGTAACGTTAGTCAACACATTATTCTCATAAACCTCTACTATCCCCCGGGCGTCCTGCTTCGCCATTCCATGAGCCTCAAAGGCCTTGCCGAGTTCTTTACCCTTCACTCTCATGGGTTTTATGTCGCCGTCCACAAGGGCCTTAAAAGCAGGCTCCTCAATGGGCTCAACGACAAAGTAGAACTTGTTGTGCTTGTTGGGAGACTTGCCCTCGATCTGGGGGGAGGTCTTTGCAACAGTCTCCCTGTAGACGACGATGGGCGGTGAAACCTTAACATCTATCCCCCTCTCCTTGATTCTATGGGTAACTATCTCCAGGTGAAGCTCTCCCATGCCGCTGAGGAGATGCTCACCGGTCTCCTCGTCTATCTCAACCTTGAGAGTGGGGTCTTCCCGGGCCTTCATCTGAAGAACCTCGATGAGTTTGGGGAGGTCCTTGGTCTTCTTGGCCTCTATGGCCACAGTCACAACGGGCTCAGAGGTGTGTCGCATCTCCTCGAAGGGCTCTATGGGGCTGTCCACTTCCGTAACGGTCTCCCCTGCCCGGACGTTCTTCAGCCCTGTGATCATGGCGATGTTTCCAGCCACCACATACTCCGTGGGCATGCGCTCAGGCCCGAAGTAAACACCAACCTGCTGGGTCCGCGCCTTGGTGCGGGCGTTAATCATGTAAACCTCCTTGCTGCGTTTAAGCGTCCCTGAGAAAATCCTGCCTGTAGCCACTTCCCCAGCCTGAGGGTCTATGCTCAAGTCGGTGATCATAATAGCGAGCTTCCCCGCGGGATCGCAATTGAGCATAGCCTTCCCCTCTTCGCTCTCCACGTCACCCTGCCATATATGGGGGATCCTGTATTTCTGAGCCACCCGGGGATTTGGCAGATGCTCAATAACCATGTTCAATATGACCTCATGTACCTTTGCCTTGGCAGCGAGTTCCTTCTGCCTGCCCTGCTCGTTATACTCTATGACGTCTTTAAATGTGATGCCCGTCTTTTTCATCAGGGGCATGTCTATGGCCCAGTTGTTATAGGCGGAGCCGAAGGCGACGCTGCCATTTTCCACCCTAACCTGCCAGGCATCCTTAAACTCCTTGGGAGCCATGCTCTTGATGATTTTGTTAAACTCGGTGATTATGCCGATAAACCTCTTCTGCATTTCTTCAGGGGTCAGCCTGAGCTCGTTAATGAGCCTGTCAACTTTATTGATGAACAGAACTGGCTTTACCCGCTCTTTAAGAGCCTGCCGGAGAACTGTCTCGGTCTGGGGCATGACCCCCTCAACGGCGCACACAACCACTACAACGCCGTCCACAGCTCTCATGGCCCTTGTCACGTCTCCTCCAAAGTCTACGTGCCCTGGGGTATCAATCATGTTGATGAGGTAGTCCTGTCCCTTGTACTCGTGAACCATGGACACATTAGCCGCCTCGATGGTTATTCCCCTGGCCTGCTCCAGCTCGTCAGAATCGAGGTATAGCTGCTGCCCCGCCAGCTCCTGGGAGATCATCCCAGCTCCAGCCAGGATGTTGTCGCTGAGTGTTGTCTTACCGTGGTCGATGTGGGCCACTATCCCCATGTTCCTGATCTGCTCTGGCCTGTCCATGAGCTTTACGATTTTACTGACCATCTTCTCCCGTCTTCCCATAGTATCACCCGAAAAATAGCTATCTAGCCGCTTTAGAGATCCTCTCTATCTCCTCTTTACGGGAGACCGAATAACACTTGATGTCGTAGTTTGCGGCGGAAATTATCTCGTCAGCGAGGCACTGCGCTATTGATTTCTTGCTTTTGAAGGCGGCTCTCGCTGCCCCCACAGTGATGAAGCGCAGAGCTAGGTCGAGCCTCCTCTGGGGCGCGACGTCAACGCTTTGATGATAAGCTATACCTCCGTACTTGATTCTTGTAGTTTCTTCTCGAGGAGCGGCGTTGCTTACCGCATATACAAGGACCTGAACCGGATTCTTCTTGGTCTTCCTTTCAATTATGTCGAAAGCTTCTTTAACTATCTTATAAGCCTTCTGTTTCTTCCCCACATTGCGACCGCTTGGGCGCTTGTGCTTCTTTCCTTCGTGACCGGTAACACATATCTTATTAATAAGCCTCTCCACAAGGGAGAGTTCGGACTTACCGAAGGGCTTTACATGTCTCCCGCATTGATGAGGTACATAGTAGGGTTTGAGATTGATGTATGCTCTTAATCCCGGATCCGGGACTTCGATATCCTTTGTTTCCCATTTGCCGAACACTTTGAACATCCTCTCACCTTATGGGCTTTTCTTTCCTGCCCCTAACAAGCTCCTGGAGGGAGACATTGTTGACTTTGATGACTTTGAATCTGACTCCAGGGATGTCGCCCATGGAGCCTCCTTTTCTCCCGCCTATGCCGTCTATCACGACCTCGTCATGCTCGTCGATGAAGTTTATAGCGCCGGTCCCAGGGGCGAAAGCCGTCACCTGTCTTCCGCTCTTGATGAGCTGCACTCTGACGCACTTCCGAATAGCGGAGTTGGGCTGCTTAGCCTCTATTCCAACCTTCTCTAGGACGATGCCCCTGGCCATTGGAGCACCCTCTAAGGGATTGGACTTCTCTTTCAGCCTGAGAACTCTCCGCTTATATTTGGGATCGTTCCATCTAAACTTGCGCCTGTTCTCTTTGAGCTTTCTTCCTGCGAATTCTCCGGTAGGCTTTTTTCCCATGGCTTTTCCTCACACTATGATTAGGTCCTTGATATTATGGTGTCTCTTAGATAAAATCTTCGCTTTATCAAGACTTTTACCACGTTTACCCAGGAGGGAGATCTTGTCCCGGTCATCTATCGAGACCTTTGCGACCATGCCTCCCTGGGCATTGGAGAGGCGGACCTCTCTCACCCTGAACGGGTGGAATATGTTCCTGATGAACTCCTCCGGATCATCGGAGTACTCAACAACTTCGACCTTCTTCCCAAGGGCGTGCCTCACTCTTTGGATGTTGCTGCCCTTGCGGCCTATCGCCAGTCCCATGTCACCTTTCTTAACGACGAAAAGAATTTTATTCTCGCCTTTGCTGGCTATACAGTCCTTAACGACCGCTCCTGTGAGTTTCTCAAAGAGAGATATATATCTTATGTCGTCTGCCGAGAGCTTGAGCTCCATCCTTACCCCCTCACTGCTTCGAAGATCTCCGACTCACCGGCATCCAGGATGCCGAGCATGGAGACCAAGAAGGGTTTACCACATACTGAGCCCAGCTCAACTCCGGGACCTGGAAACTCATAGATGTGGCCCTCTTCTTTGAGGAGGCTTTTAAGTTCCTCCAGGGCAGACCCCCTGCAGTTAGACGCAACAACGGCTAGCTTGATCTTACCTTCTTTGGCGTATCGCAGGGTCTCTCTTTCCCCCAGCACCACTTTACCTGTGTCTACGGCTCTCCTGATGGCCCTGGAAATATCCACGTCTATGCCTCCTCCTTACTTCTCTTCATCACAAGCTCCACCATACCGGTGCCCAGCATAACCGGGCGTCCGACGATGACATTCTCAACGATTCCGCTCAGGTCCTCGACTTCTCCTTTGATCCCGGCTCTCAATAAATGGTCGACGGTTATCTCGAAGGCTGCCCTTGCCAGGACTGAGGCTTTCTCTCCCGAGACTCCGTGCCTACCTATGGCTTTAACCGTGCCGTCCACTGTCATCATGTCAGCGATGAGCATGAGGTGCCGGACATCCACCCTCAGGCCCTGCTCGTCCAGGGTGTCGAGGGTTTCGTTTATTATGGCGTTTCTAGCCGCCTCAATGCCGAGAACGCTCTCTATCTCCACTATGTCATTGGTTTTGGTCCTCGTTATGTCGACTCCAGGAATCTTAAGAACGTCTTTGAGGTTAGAGCCCTCGGTGTATATGACGTACTCCTCTCCCTCCCTTCTCATTACAACTCTCTCAATTCCCTTTATTCCTCGGAGATAAACGTCTTTGGCCTTATTGGCGAGCCTGCGGAGATCCTTAATGGAGGACGTAGAGGAAACAAGGGATATTCTCTCAGAGTCCCAGTCATCCTTCACCTTGATCTTGCTCTGATTGAGCTTCGCTACTATGTCTTCCGCTGATAGCTCCCGCCTCTGGAGCTCATACTTGTCCAGGACCAAAGTAACCCTGGAGTCCACCAAATCTATCTCGGACTTGTCCACCACATCACCCACGACCACAGTTTCGATCTGTTTGGCTATCTCTTTGGCTTTATCTCTGTCGGTGGCATGGTCCTCGTCAAGATAAATGGTCATGGTTGGAGTGGAGGGGGTCCGTCGGGCGTCGACCAGCTCAATAATCCGGGGCAGACCCAAGGTAACGTTCAGCTCGGCCACACCGGCGTAGTGGAAGGTTCTCATAGTCATCTGTGTGCTCGGTTCACCCATGCTCTGAGCAGCCACAACACCAACGGCCTCGCCAGGCTCAACCTGGGCGTATTCATATCTGCGCTTAACTTCGGAGATGATCTTTTTGAGCTGATCTTTTGTAAGCTTCACGTCTTGGACAGCCTCAACAAGGTCTTGGTACACCCGGGGGGAAACATCCTCCTTTATCTTCTCCAGCTCTGCCAAGATCTCGTTTTTGGTTAGGTGCTTTGCCACTTCCGTCATCCTCCGTTTTTACTTCCACGGCTACCCGTACCAGTGACGCTGGATACAATTTTCTTGACGTTCACGACCTCTCCCCAATCAGTCTTTGAGGGATCTGCGCCGTCTTCGCCGTGTTTGAACTCTATAATCACGCCTTTTGTATCTCTGACTGTACCGTCATACTCCACCTTCAGATCCTGAAGGGCGTTTATGAGCCTGCGCTGCATGTATCCGCTCTGAGAGGTGCGGACAGCTGTGTCAACAAGGCCTTCCCTGCCTCCCATGGAGTGGAAGAAGTACTCCAGGGGATCAAGGCCCTTCTTGTAGCTGGACTTAACAAAACCCTTGGCCCGGGCGCCTCTGTCTCCCCACTTAAAGTGGGGAAGGGTACGTTTTGTATAGCCCCTGGCTATCCTCTCTCCTCTCACAGCCTGCTGACCGACGCAGGCAGCCATCTGAGTGAGATTCAATAAGCTGCCCCTGGCACCGCTCACCGCCATGATCCGGGCACCGTTCTCCTTACCCTTCTCCTCAGAAACCTTCTCCAAGTACTCGTTGGCGATGCTTCCTGTTTTATCTCTGGCCTCACTCAGGGTCTGCATTATCCTCATCTCAAGGGTTTCCTCAAGAGTGCGACCCGGCAGAGGCTCCAGAATACCGTCCTCGTAGGTCTGGATGAGCTTCTCCACGTCCTGCTCCGCTTTGTTAAGGATCTCTTCTATGCGCTCAATACCCTCTCGTGGGAGGTCCTCATCATCCACTCCCGTGGAAAAGCCTACCTTTGAGATGGCGCTAATAGCCAGCTTAGTAACCCTGTCCAGGAACCTTTGAGCCTCATCAGTACCGTAATCCTTGACTATCCTGTCCAGGAGTTCTCCGGCGAAAGCCCCGAAGGACTTCTCATCCATAACCCCTGTGATGATCTCTCCGTTTCTTATAACCACGTAAGCGTCGTCCTCGCATTCCTCCTCAGTGCACACCTCGCATTTCTTACAGATCTTGGCCTTATAGCTCAGATTGAGATCTTTGGGCAGGAGAAGACTGAAGAGCTGCTTCCCAGTGTAGTACTTCTCGCCGTTTTCATCTTTCGGCTCAGGCAACTCCTCGGTTATGCCGGCGTTGTAGAGGATCTGGGCGGCCTCTTCAGGGGTGAATTTTGTCTCTTTCCTGGTGAGGAGATAAGCCCCTGATATGTGGTCATGAATACCTCCAATGATTGGGCCCCCAAACCTGGGAGACAGGATCTGCTCCTGGACTCTCATGAGCACCCTGGCTTCGGCTCTGGCTTCCTCGCCCTGTATGGCGTGGAGGTTCATTTCGTCTCCATCGAAATCAGCATTATAGGGCGGGCAGACACACAGGTTAAGCCTGAAGGTCTTATATGGCATAACCCTCACCTCATGAGCCATTATGCTCATGCGGTGGAGCGAGGGCTGGCGGTTGAACATAACAACATCGCCGTCTCTGAGGTGGCGGTGGACTTTACCCCCTACCTCTACCTTCTCAAGGACGTCCTCGATGTTCTTGACCTTTCCCAGTCTTACTCTGCCGCCGTCTACACGCTCTATGTAGTTGGCTCCAGGGTAATTATCAGGGCCCCGCCTAACCACCTCTTTCAAATGCTCGATGTTCCCAGGGGTGACCCTTACAGGTACGGTAAGCTCTTTGGCTATGACCTCAGGGACTCCAACCTCATTTATTCCTATGTTGGGGTCGGGGGATATGACGGTTCTGGCAGAGAAATTAACCCTTTTACCTGAGAGATTGCTCCTGAACCTGCCCTCCTTCCCCTTCAGGCGCTGGGCAAGGGTCTTGAGGGGCCTTCCGGAGCGATGTCTTGCAGGAGGCACTCCCGCCACCTCGTTGTTGAAGTAAGTGGTTATGTGGTACTGAAGAAGCTCCCACAGATCTTCGATAATTAGCTGTGGAGCCCCTGCCTCCACGTTCTCTACAAGACGCTGATTGATTCTCAGAATATCCACGAGTTTATGGGTGAGGTCGTCTTCACTCCTCTCCCCGGACTCCAGGGTTATCGAGGGCCTTACGGTCACCGGCGGAACAGGTAAAACAGTAAGGACCATCCACTCAGGCCTCGCGACGCTCAGGTCAAAGCCCATGACCTCAGCATCCTCGTCTTTTATCCTCTCCAGCCTCTCCCTCACGTCAGTAGGAGACAATCTGTTTTTATTTTCAACGAAGGACGTGGGCTTCTCGAATCTGATGTCCAGCTGCTCCTTCTCGCAGTGAGGACAGACCTTTGCAGTACGAGCCTCCTTGAAGAGGTGCTCTATTATATTGTCGCCACTCTTACCGACCTTCGCGGCCCTGCGGATTTCCCTTCGATATTCTTTGATTCTCTCCTCGGGCAGAAGGAGGCGTCCACATTTCCTGCATATTGCGCGGAGAATCTTGTTTATCTGTTTGGCGTAGCCCACGTGAATGACGGGCCTTGCCAGCTCTATTCTGCCGAAGTGGCCTGGACAGTCCCCAACTCTTCCGCCGCATGTCTTACACTTTAGCCCGGGATCCACCACCCCGAGCCGTGGGTCCATCAGCCCGCCTTCGATGGGGTAGCCGTCTTCGTCGTATGTGTCGGCGGTGACTATCTTAGCCTCCGAGATCTTTCTGATGACCTCTGGGGACAGTAAGCCGAACTTCACACCCTCGATTTTTTTAGGTATTATCCTCATCCTGTATCACCCTTCCTAAGCCTTATCTCCGAGGATGAGCTTAGGATTAATTCCAAGAGACCGCAGCTCGTCGAGGAGCAGCTTAAAGGCATAGCTCACCTCAACCTCGGCAGCCTCAATGTCTCTGCCGCAGATGGAGCAATAAACGGTGCCCCGTATCTTGTCGTATACCGCTATGGAGCCGCACTTTTCACACACCTGCATTATGTATCTGTCGCTTTCGTCCAGGAGACGCTCCTTCAGGAGCAGCGCGGCGCCGTAGCCTATGAGGCAGTCCCGCTCCATCTCTCCGAATCTCAGACCGCCCTCTCTGGCTCTGCCCTCTGTGGGCTGCCGGGTCAGAACCTGGACTGGGCCTCTGGACCGGGCATGGATCTTACCGGACACCATATGATGGAGCTTCTGGTAATAGGCAATTCCTATGAATATCTCAGCCTCGAACATCTCCCCTGTTATGCCGTTATACATTATCTCCCTGCCGCTGGACTTGTATCCCGCCTCTTGAAGAGCCCTTCGTAGCTCCTCTTCACGGGTTCCGGAGAAGGCGGTGCCGTCCACCCTCTTGCCCGTGAGGGAGGCCACCTTCCCGCCAATCATCTCAAGCACCTGACCCACGGTCATACGGGAGGGGATGGCGTGGGGATTAACTATGAGATCGGGGATAATGCCCTCCTCGGTGAAGGGCATGTCCTCTTGGGGAACAATGAGCCCTATAACCCCTTTCTGCCCGTGGCGGGAGGCAAATTTGTCGCCCAGCTCAGGAACTCTCTGATCCCTAACGCGGATTTTAACGAGCTTGTTCCCGCTGACACTCTCAGTCAGCATCACCAAGTCGACGATGCCTTTCTCTCCGTGGCGCACCGTCACAGAGGTCTCTCTTCTTTTCTCCCTTCCCATGCCGTATTCGCTTATCTCCTCAAGGAAACGTGGGGGAGAGGTTTTCCCTATTAATACATGACCAGAGCCTACCTCGCTCTCGGGCTCTATTATACCGTCCTCGCCGAGATACATATAGTCTTTCTCATCCCTATAGCCCCTTATCTCAGGGTCAGGGAGTTCGAACCTATCCACCTGTCCACCGGGGTAGCGGCGCTCCTCTGCCTCATATGATCTGTAGAAAGTGGATCTGCCGAGGCCACGCTCAATGGAGGACTTGTTTAGCACCAGGGCGTCCTCCATGTTATAGCCCCTGTAGGAGAGCACAGCCACAACAAAGTTCTGCCCGGCCGCCCTGCTGTCGTAGCCCACCATTTCCATGATCTCCGTCTGGAGAAGAGATTTCTGGGGGTAGTGTAAGATATGACCGCGGGTGTCTGTGCGGTATTTGTAGTTTGATGCGTAGAAACCCAAGGACTGCTTAGTCATTCCGGCCCCCATTGTGTTTCTGGGGGAGGAGTTGTGCTCGGGATACGGCAGGATGGCGGTACATACACCTAGAATGAGGAGGGGGTCCACCTCCAGATGGGTGTGGTCCTTGGTGAGCTCTTCAGGGGAGACAGCTATGAGTGCGTTCTCTTCTTCTTCAGAGTCAAGGTACTCCACTATTCCCCTGGCGACGAGGTCGTCCCACGTAAGTCGGCCCTCTTTCAGCGCTTTCAGATCTTTGTCAGTTATTCTGGGTTTCCCGTTCTCCACGACAATGAGGGGTCTTCTTGCCCTACCGGCGTCAGTGTTTACATACACCTCATTGGTGTCCTCGTAGTAAGCCACATTCACCTGATAGGAAAGCTCACCCTTCCGACGGAGCTTTTTGATTTTATCCACCAACTCCAGTGGCTTTGAATGAGTTCCTATTAGCTTCCCATTAATGTATATGTTGGCCTCCATCACACGGCCCCCTTCTTTCTTATTGGTTTGACCCCGAGGTTGTATAGCATGGGCTCGACTCCGAGTTCGTCCACTCCGGTGGAGAACTCGCTGGATATTGCGAGGTTTTTGACGAGACCGCAGTTCGGTCCCTCAGGGGTCTCGCTTGGACAAATCTTGCCCCACTGGGTCGGATGCAGATCACGGGCCTCGAAGTGGGGCTGGGACCTGCTGAGAGGAGAAATAACCCTCCTGAGGTGGGAGACCACAGACATGTAGTTTGTGCGGTCCAGGAGCTGGCTTACACCGGCCCGTCCACCAACCCAGTTCCCAGTAGCAAGGGCATGCCTTATGCGTTCTGTTAATACATCTGCTCGAACGGCAGTCTGCACAGAGGGCTCCTTCCCCCTGACAACGCTTCTTTCCAGCTGGTACTTTATGTCCCGAGTGAGGTTATAAAAAGCCACTCTGAAGAGATCCTCCATCAGGTCTCCTGCCAGACGCAACCTCTTGTTGGCGTAGTGGTCCTTATCATCGGGTTCTCTCCTGCCAAGGGCGAGTTCAAGGATGCGTACCACCATTCTGCCCAGGTAGTAAGCCTTTCTAAGCCTGTCCTCTGGCTCTATACCGATGTGGGGGAGCAGGTATCGGTCGATCACCTGCTCGGCTCTCTTCAGCCTGTACTCTCTCGTCTGTCCGGCCGCAACCTTCTTCCCTATGACTTCCATGGCGTCCTGCGTGTTTTTAATCTCGAGGTATTCCTCCAGATTCTCCAGGACACACTGGAGGATTTCAGGATCCTCAGAAATTGTGTTAACGATTTCCTGGTCAGTCTCGAGACCCAGGGCACGCATCAGGATGATGAGGGGAATCTGCCCGGGTACAGAGGGAAAAGAAACTCCAAGCATGCCGTCCCTGTCCCTCTCCACCGTGACCAACGCCCTGAAGCCGCTGCGTTTCGAAAATACCTTCGCTACCTCCGTTACTTTGGTGTACTTCTCGTTCTTCTCCAACATTATCTTGTTAGGTGCTAGGTCCTCAATGGTAACTAGGGCTCTCTCCGAGCCATTCACGATGAAGTATCCTCCGGGATCCAGGGGATCCTCACCCGCCTCTATTAGTTCGGCGTCGCTGAGCCCGTAGAGGTTGCATATCTTTGACTTTAGCATTGTTGGCATCATGCCTATCTTAACAACTTCTGTTTCGGACTCCCTCCCTTCCCTCTTTGGTGTCATCTCCAGGTAAATCGGTGAGAAGTAGCTCAAGTTTCTGAGCCGTGCCTCAGCAGGCTTAATCCTGTTTCTAGAGCCGTCGGCCTCAATGACCTCGGCTTTCTCCACTATTATCTTACCAAGATGGACCTCCATACCAACGTCTGTTTCTATTTTACCTGTTTCGTTGACTATCTCCTGGAGGCGGTTCTCTAGGAAGTCGTTGAATGAATCTATGTGCTGTCTAACGAGCTCACGCTTCTTCAAAAAGGCCCTCATAATATCTCTGTTCACCCCATCACCTCACTCAGCAACCACGACCCTGTAGACCACACTCTTACCAGCGGTTTTGCTTTCCCGGGTAATCTTAACAACATCTCCGACTTTTGCTTTTAACTTCTTTACAACAGGGTCGTTGACAAGAATTTTTGGGAGCTGTCCCTTTGTTATGTTATATGTCTTCAGGAGGAGTTCTAGCTCGTCCTCTTGAAGGATCTCGTGCTTCGGTACTAGACCGTGCTTCAGGATGTCTAACTTTACCGTAGTCTCACCTCCTGAATCCCCGCCGTGTAAGCGGGCCCGACGGGATTTGAACCCGCGCCACTCGGCTTAAAAGGCCGATGCTCTAGCCAGACTGAGCTACGGGCCCTGAATATTTCCCGGGAAAAAGAGATCTCCTTGGTCATGTCGGTTCCTCTATTTCCTCCCATGAAAATTACGCCCTGGTCGGGATTTGAACCCGAGTCACGGGAGATCTGCTCCTCGCCGATTGACAGTCCCGTATGATAGGCCGCTACACTACCAGGGCTCTGAAACTCACGGGCAGAGATGGAATAGCATACTATAATTATTTTATCTCACCCTCTAGACTCCTGAGTTAAAATTTTTATAGTGGGCTGGCAGCGTCTCTGGTTTCCCGTGGGCTCTCGCACCACAGTACCGCCAGAATCGCTGGAGGACTTTACTTCCGTGTTCGGATGGGAACGGGTGTAGCCCCTCCGCTATGGCCGCCATGCCCGTAAACTGGTAATTCCGCTTTGCATTATGCATATATAAAGTTTTCGTTTCCCTGGTGCTGTAACTCTCCAGCCCATATACATATCCAAAATTTACCAGCGCAACATTTATTGGAAGGGAGAATAATAGGTATAAAAGTGAAATAAATAATGACTCTTTTTCTCAGAAAATTCTGCGAGGGGGATCTTGGGAAAATCATTGAGATCGAGAAGGCCTCTTTTCCCGATCCATGGAGTAGGAACGGTTTCCTGTATCACTATCGAACAAACCCCCAGGGGTTTATAGTGGCAGAGGACGGGGGAGAGGTCGTAGGCTACGCCGTGGCGAGGATTGAAGCGACTTTTGAATTGAGGAATCTGAGCATTTACAGGAGGTGTCATCTTGCGAATCTGGCGGTTGAGCCGAAAAAAAGGAAAATGGGCATGGGAACTAAGTTGCTGGAGGAGATACTGAGGTATGCCAGGAGAAAAGGCGCGAAGGAGGTGTACCTAGAGGTAAGGACTAAAAACGCTTCTGCTAGACGGTTCTATGAGAAAAAAGGATTCATTGAGAAAGGATTTAAAAAAAGGTACTACAGCGACGACGACGCAGTGATAATGGCGCTGACAATATAATATATAAGAGTGGGTAATATATAAGAGTGGGGTTAACCCGGCAATAAATTTAAGTAGCCGCGGAAATATCTTTTTGGTGGGACGGACGGGAGATGAATAAAGCTATCGTGGTACTTGTCGTACTGTCTATTCTTCCTTTAACCCTCTACTCCGCCCAGCCAACTTTGGTCCTGCTGTCCAATTCTATTGATTATGCCCGTGCCCAGGATTTCATAACATATCTCCAAGATAGAGGATTTGAGATTAAAAGAATAGACGCAGGAGAATTTCAGCAGTACAGAGAGGAGAAGTTCATCATCATTCTCGGAGGCCCGGACGCCCCGGAGGGGGTGGGGTCAGTGGTTCAGGAGATCCTGGGCGAAGAGGAGCAGAGCTACCTCAGGACCTCTGGAAATAAGGCAATGTACGTCAAGAGCAAGTGGGTGGGGGATCAGAGGATTTTCGTCATCGCCGGATCAGACAGGACCAAAACTGCCGAGGCTCATGCCTTTTACCGGGAACAGCTTTACAAGGCCTTAGTTCTTCCTGAAGAACCGGCGCCGTCTCCTCCGATACAGATACCTGACCAGAGCACGACCATATATGCCGGCGAATATACGGAGGGGATATCCTACTGGGGATACAAGAGGACGGATAACTACGTAACGGTGAGGTTGCAGACGAGGAGTGATTATCCTTTGGTGTATTTTACTTTCAAGGATCTTCCCGCTACCATAAGGATAGGGGGGGTGGAGTATGACGTTTACTATTATGATGATCAGAAGATAATAATTAAAAGGAGGTGACAAAGGCGTGAAAAATAGGAAACTCATGGGGGCCGTGTTCGTTCTCTTGACTGCTGGTATTGCTATATACGCCATGGATCAGGGCGGAGTTGAGGCCCAGGTCGTGAAAGAGGGGATCGACATATTCGCCGGAGAGTATGAGGAGAGCGTTTCTTACTGGGGGAACTTCAGATCAGACGGCTACGTAACGGTGAGGTTGCAGACGAGGAGTGATTATCCTTTGGTGTATTTTACTTTCAAGGATCTTCCCGCCACAATAAGGATAGGGGGGGCGATGTACAATATCACGTACTATGACAACACCAAGATAACTCTAAAGAAACTAGAGTAATGAGGGCTCTTGGCGGGTCTTTAACGGCTTCATCCACTGCTGATGAGAAATCCTATCCCTTTCCTCACCCTATCCTCTCCATTCATAAGAAATGATAAGAATCAAAAAAAGGAGGTGGAAGATGGGGCTCCCCCAGCCCCTTGGTGCTGGGACAACAGGGCTGATTTCTATTGAATAAATCCAAATCGACCGGGGAGCCTAAGATAGAGGTCTTTAAATATTTGTGAAGTCCCGGCGGCCGGATTTGAACCAGCGACTAAGCGGTCTACAGCCGCCCACTCTACCAGACTGAGTTACGCCGGGGCTGGTTTAATTATATATGTCTTTAACGGGGAATATCATTTTAATGAGGGTCTTGCCTTTTTTATTATTATCGGTCGCTTTTGTTTCCCTGGCCAGTGCCCAAGAGGGCTTGTTCGTCAGGGAGCACAACATCACGGTTAGGGAGCACAACATCACGTATTCTCTTGGGATGGAAAGCTTCTATGTCGAAGAGAGGATGTTATTCGAAAAACCCGGCGACCCTTTCACCTTTGAGGGAGAATTATACTTCATCCGGGGTGACGCCGAAGATGTGGAAGTAACTGGTTATCCTTACAAGGTCTCTCAAACTTCCCCTAGGAAAATAATCCTAGAATTCATGATATCTACGGGCCAGAAGAAAAGGGTGTCTCTGAAATACAGGCGCTCAGACCTGATTACAGAAAAAGATGGAGTATTCGTATACAGAGGCCTTGCCCTTGGAGATTATCCCTGGACTGTAAACACTGCTAAAATCGAGTTCATAGCTCCGGAGGGCTATCAATTCGGCCGCTACAGCCCCGACACCGGGTATTTTAAGGGAGGCGATAAGGACTCGATAATATTCAGGCTGTCTCTACTAGAGAATGCCTCAGCCATTTTCTCGGGTTTTCCTGTTGAAATTGAATACGCGGACTACAAGAGTCTCACCAGGAGAGAGATAGAGCTCTCGGAGATGCAGATAGCTACCGCAGAGTTTGAAGTCGGTCTAGGCAACATAACCCTGGAAAAACTGGCCTCTGAGGGCGGGAACGCGTCCCTTTATCAATCCACATACGCCATAGCCCTCGCAGCCCTTAAAGACGCCAGGATAAATTATCGCAAAGCGTTAAGCTATAAGAAAAACGGCCGATACTATGAGGCTTACTCCTCTGCCAGGGCAGCAGGACGCCTCGCTAGATTGGCGATAGATGAGGCCAGAAAACTGAGGGCCGCAGAGGCCAAGATCTCGGCGTCAAGAGATAGGGTGGTGATTGAGGCGCAGCCCCCAGAATCTGAGGAAGCGCCATCAGAGGAAAAACGAACCGATGCTCAGGATGAGTATCCCTATATCCCTATTTTTATCTTGGCCGCCTTACTGATAATGGGGATGCTTTTTCTATTGTTCCGGAGACCAGAAAGAGAGGATACAAAGGGACCGGGGATACACAGGTTGTCCCTGAAAAAGAGGCACACACATGGATTCGAAAAAGAGATAGAGAGGATTAAGAAACGAAAGGACCTCGCGTCTCAGATAAGGGAGTTGATGCGGCAGAGAAAGAGCCTTGAGGAGGAGTTAGAGAATGTCCGCAAGAGCCTAGCCGCCGGGAAGATCACTGAAAAAGAATATACCATGAAGAGAAATAACCTATTACGGGACATGGGGAAGCTGGATACAGAGATGGGCAGTCTTGAGGCAGAGCTGGAGAAAATAAAAAAAGGAGGGAAATGATTGAAGAGGGTTTCTCCCATAGAGCTGAAGGCGGGTATGACGGTGAATGATCTGCTGAATCAGTACTCCGGGGCAGGGGTCTTAGGCGCAGGGAAACTTTCTAGAGCCATTGATGTTTACTCTGAGATGATATCGCAGGATGCTGTGGTATTCCTGGGCCTAGCCGGGCCTCTGGTTCCGGGGGGGCTTCGAAGCGTGATAACAGACATGATCCGTTCGGAACTCGTGGATGTTGTGGTTTCTAGCGGGGCCAACATCGTCCACGACATGATAGAGGCTTTTGGGGGATCTCATTATGTCGGGAGACCTGGGGAGAGGGGTGGAGGGGGGGATAAGAGTCTTCGAGACCGCGGAATAGGCAGGGTGGGCGATATATTCGTCCCCATGGAGGATTTTCTGGTCTTTGAGAAAAAATGTAAAGAGATATTCAATGGAATACCCGAGGAAGAAAGAACAAATCTTTCCGTGAGAGAACTCTTGTCAGAGATCGGCAGGTTCATCAAAGATGAGGACTCGTTTCTGAGAGCAGCATACAAGAAAGATATCCTGGTTTTTTCTCCAGCCATAACCGATTCCATGCTGGGCCTTCAGATGTTCTTCTATTCCCAGGAAGAGAAACTTATCCTCAACGTCATTAAAGACATGAAAGAGCTTGCGGATATTGTTTTCAAGGCCGATAAAGTTGGGGCCCTTATAATAGGGGGTGGTGTATCCAAGCACTACATCCTAGGGGTGAACACCCTCCGGGGGGGAGTTGACTATGCTGTTCAGGTAACAACAGATACTGGGGAGGGTGGAAGCCTAAGCGGTGCAAGACTTGAGGAAGCTATATCATGGGGTAAGGCCAGAAAAGGAGCTAGACTTGTGTCACTGGTGGGTGACGCTACGGTGATCCTCCCCCTTCTAACACTGGGTGTAAAGGAGAGGATGAGACGATGATTAGGAAATCTGGAATAATTCTCGCATTAGATATGGAAGATCCTGACTGGGCTGTAGACGTATGCAGGGATACGGCTGAGTTTATCGACGCGGTTAAAGTTGGTTATCCTCTTGTCCTGTCTGCAGGGATAAGCATCCTGCAGAGGCTTAAAGACGTGGGAAAACCCGTTATCGCCGACTTTAAGGTAGCAGACATCCCATACATAAGCAGGCAGATATGTGAGCGGGCGGTTAACGGAGGCGCCGACTACGTCATCGTCCAGGGTTTCCTGGGGGAGGATGTTGTTAAATCCTGCGCGGAGGTTGCCCAGATCTTTGTCGTGGCAGACATGACCCATCCAGGAGCCAAAGATTATATCCACGACAGATCCATGGAAATAGCCCGAATGGCAAAAAAACATGCCTTCGGACTTGTAGCTCCCGCCACTAGGCCGGAGGCCATAGAAAGTCTCCGTAAAGAGGTTGGTGCTATGGTGATAATATCCCCGGGGATAAAAGCCCAGGGAGCGCCTCCGGGAAGCGCTGTGGCCGCCGGAGCAGATTTTGAGATAGTGGGGAGAGGGATCTACGAGGCAGATGATCCGAGGGAGGCGGCAGAGGAGGTTTACGCAGCAATCAAGAAATTTCTGCCACTCTGAGCTGGGCCTCCATCCTCTTAGACTCCTGGTCGTATATCAGAGAAACGTATTTGATAGTGTAGCCACCGAGGCTGAATTCTTGTCCTCCCTTGAGGTATATCAGCTTCTTTTCTTCTCCCCCAGTTACCTCCAGCACCACCTCATTGTTCATCTCCCCTCCGGGGAGCTGCTCCAGTCTCACCTCTTTCACGGTTATCTTAAAAGACCCCAGAGCCAGACTTTCATCAACCCCGAGGGGAACATCAAATGCCGGGGTGAGGGAGTCCATCTGCTTCTCCATCTTCTCCTGGAGGGTTTCAAGGTTTTTCTGGTATCCCGTGGCGAGCTGGTCGAGCTTCTCATTGGACGCTTCTATCTTGCTGAGGGCTTTCTCTTTCTCCTCTGGATTTGAGGAAAAAGCGATGACATTGCCAGCTTCAAACATGTCGTAGACAACACTCAGGGTCAGGGCTATCTCCCTCTCCGCCATCTCCTGGATAGCGTTGATATAATCCGTGGGGGTGGCTGCCTCCCCTGTGGCACTTGACTGGTCTTTAACAGCCTTGATGGTACTGGCAGTAACAACCCCTGAGAGGCTTAAAATCAAAATAAGAATGTCGCGAGTAATATTAATATCTAATACCCCCGTCTAGGCCCTTGATTGCTATTTGCTGGCCGTTATATATAAACCTGTCGAGGTTCCTGGGAAAAGTTTAACTAGGGTCATGTATTAAAGGAAGCCCCATGAAGTTGAAGCTTCTCATCCCAGGACCAGTGGAGCTTTCCTACCGGGTGCTCCTCGCCATGGCCAGACCCCCTATGGGTCACCGCACACCAGACTTTGAGGCTATCCTTGAGGAGTGCTGGGATATTCTCAGAGAGGTGTTCCAGACCAGGGGGGATGTTATGATAATCACGGGCTCAGGCACATCAGCTATGGATGCTGCTGTGGCGAGCGCTGTAAAAAAGGGGGAGGAGATCGTCTGTATCGAAGGGGGAAAATTCGGAGAAAGATTCGGTGAAATAGCCAGGGCCCACGGTATTAAAGCCAGGGAGGTGCGGGTAGAGTGGGGCTCCGCTCTGGAGCCGGAGAAGGTGGAGGAGGTTGTGGCTGAGAGCAGTGCAAAAGCCATAACCCTGACGCATAACGAGACATCTACCGGCGTCGTCCATGACGCTAAGGCGGTGGGAAAAATAGCAAGGGAATACGACTTGGTATATATCCTTGACGGCATAACTTCTGTGGGCGGCGATGAGGTGAAGGCCGACTCATGGGGGGTTGACATCTGCATAACCGGCTCGCAGAAGTGCCTCGCCGCCCCGCCAGGTCTTGCCATGGTCAGCGTCAGCGAAAGAGCCTGGGAGGCTATAGATGGAAACGAGGAGAGAGGCTTTTACTTGGATCTCGCCGCTTACCGCAGAGCCTTGAAGAAGAAAACCACTCCATACACTCCCTCGGTTTCACTTATATACGGTCTAAGGGAGGCCCTCAGGATCGTCAGGGAAGAGGGAATTGAGAATAGGGTGAAAAGGCATCGTACAATGGCCCTTGCCACTAGGCGAGCTGCTAAAGCTATGAACCTCGAGTTATTCGCGGATGAAAAATCTGCCTCAAACACAGTCACCGCCATAAAAATCCCTGAGGGTTTGACCGACGACGATGTGAGGGGGGCCATGAAGAGAGACCACGGTATTCTCCTGGCTGGTGGGCAGGCCAAACTCAAGGGAAGGATCTTCAGAATAGGTCACATGGGCAATGTGGGCTATGGCGATCTTGTCGAGGCTTTGGCGGCCCTGGAAAGGGTGCTGGTTAAGGCTGGTCACAGCCTTAATTTAGGTGACGGGATATCCGAGGCACAGCAGATTTTTGGCAGGTGATGAAATGGGGATAAAGGTAGTGTCTGTGGTCAGGGATTACCCGGGAAGGCTATACGTTGAGATACCTCAGGAGTTAATCGATGGTGCAGACTTAGTCCCCGGGGACAGGCTTGTGTGCTTGTTTGAAAAAATCATCGATCCCGAGGGTAAGGTAAGGGTCGAGGTTGGTAAAAAGGTTACATGGGAGGTTGGAGAGTTTCCCCACATGCTCATTGTGCCCAGGAACGTGAGCGAGGAGTACGAAATCGTTCCGGGCGGTCACTTCGAAGATGGAGATAAACTTGAGCTGACCATAGAAAAAGTTAAAAAAAAGAACGGTTCATCCATTGCTGTTTAGGAGGTAGAACATGCTTAAGCCAGTAGGCATGAAGAAACTCAGCGCAGTCATCCTTGAAGATAAGAAAGAGCCCGTGCTGCGGGAACTAAAGGAACATGGAATGCTGCAGTTCATAGACGCTGCCGAGACCGAGCTTTTCAAAGAAATGGAGCTGGGGAGCGCATCACCATCGGGCGCCCACGTTAAAGCCAGCGAGCTGCTGTCCCGGATAAACAGTATCCTCGATTCTTTCAGGGTCCTGGAGGAAAAGAAGCCGCTGCTTAAAGGATTGATACCTGAGGAGGTTGAGAAAACCCCCGTAGAGGAGCTCCCCCCAGAGGTCTTCTTTGAAGACATAAAGAAGAAGCTCGATCCGATAGAGGAGAAAGTTAGAAGGATAACCTCAGGCCTTGAGAGGCTGAAAAAAGAAAAAGAAGACCTGAAGGTCGCTGAGAAGGGTATAGCCCTGCTGGAGAAGCTCAAGGTTTCTCCCAGGGATTTATGGGGATATAGAAAGGTAAGGGTGTACGCAGGCACCATGCCTGAGGGAGAGCTAGAATCCCTGAAGAAGGACCTGGAAAAAG
>JALUUU010000005.1 GCA_027021185.1 archaeon
ATTCCACATGCCCGCGAGATAAGCGGCGAAGGCTGCAGGAAACATGGCCCAAACAAGACCTCCCCTTAGTTTTACCGCGAGCATGAGAACATAGAAAATTATCCCGAGGCTGGCAACTATCCACACGACATTTTCAGCAATTCTGTAGATGTAGCCAATTCCCCCCGTCTTAAATCCCGTCGCCATAAACACAGGTATACCCACCAGGAACAGAACGGGAAAGGCATACAATGGATGAAAGCGTTTACGGTCTGTAATAAAAGACGAATACAGCGAGTAGAAACCGATGGCCATGAAAGAAGCCGAAAGCATTCCCAGGGTATGGAAAGCTATTGCAGCCCAGTCCCCCTGGAACCATCTGGTTATTTCTTTTCCAAGGAAGAGCAGAGAAGCTGCCAGCCAGAGCTGCCAGTACGTAGCCTCCGGTCTCCAGCGCTCCCGTAGCTTGTAGCACAAGTAGCACAGGATAGTTATCCCCAACCACAACCCATTTGACAAAATAACCTGCAATTCCTGGGCCAACTGTATCAACCTCCCAGGTGAATACTTAATCAATGGCCCCGATGGAATATATACTTTTCACCCACTTTGAATTCAGATACGTATAAATCTCCGAGACTAGAAAAATAATTAACAAGGATGCATCTCACAACTATATTTGGCTTAGCCTGTACATCTCCGGAACCAGCGGGCCGTGCTACGGAGATAAAAGGACGCCTACAAATCACTCGCGGACTGAGAATCCTGTCCCTTACCACAGCACGACTCAAGGATGAGAGTCTCCCTCAGGAGACATCGCGGTTATTATTGCTTCCTTCGCAGATCATCTTCCAATCCAGGAATGCATAATATAGAAGAGCCCCTGCAAGATGGGAGGAGGGTCGGATGTTTAGACCAGCCGAGATGGTGAAGGTTTACTGCCTATTTAGAAAAGCACACCTGGAGAATGTTCTTTCATCTCTCCAAAAAATAGGATGCGTCCAGTTCTTCGACGTTAAAAACGAATACGATCTATCCCCCCTTAAAATTGACGAGCTAGATATAGCAACTGATTGTTTGGAGCGGCTGGACCAGTTATTATCTGAGTTCTCACCCAAAACCGAGTCCTCTATTTTAAAGAAGATTCTCGGACCCAGGACCGTCCCTCTATGTGTCCTTGAAATCAAACCAGCCAAAGAGATATTGATAAGAATACTGAAAAAACTGAATGAAGTTGAGGAGGAGTACCAATATCTTGTAGACCAGCTTGAAGAAAAACGCCTTCGAAAAAAAAGGCTCGTTGAAGAGATAAGAAAAGAGCGTATCCGCCTCTTGAGAGAGGCCTTCCTAGGGCCTGTTTCCAAAGAAAAGCTTCGGAAATCAAGGGAGCTTTCAAGAAGCAGAAGCAAACTAGATCTAGAAATATTGAAATTACAGGTTGAACTGAGCAATTTTAAGAAAAAAAACTATACGGATCTCCTCATCATGAGAGAGGAGGTGTCTGACCTCGTCTCACGCCTTGAAGCTACAAAATATTTTGGATCGACCAGGTATGCTATCGTTCTCGGAGGCTGGACCCCCAAGAGAGGCACCAACAAGGTTATAAAAGCACTGGAAACAGCTGGAAAAGGGGAGGTCATAATACAGGTTAAGGAAGCTGAGAAAGGAGACGATGTCCCTGTATTGCTTGATAACCCGCTTCTCCTGAAACCCTACGAGTACCTGACAGAAAAATACGGGCTGCCGAGATATGACGAAATCGATCCAACCCCGTTTTTAGCCTTTGCCTTCACATTTTTCTTCGGCGTGATTTTCGCCGATGTCGGCTTCGGCGCGGCTTTGGCACTGCTGAGCACTATTGTCCTTTTAAAGTCGCCTCACTGGGGGGAGGGGCATAGAAATCTTAATGTGCTGCTCATATACCTGGGGATATCGTCTTCTTTTTTCGGCCTTGCGTTCGGAGAATTTTTCGGAGGGCTCCTTAAGATCCAGCCCCTCTGGAGAAAGCCCTCAGAGGACATCCTGCTGCTTTTTTTAATCACAATCGGTGTTGGAGTTTTAAACATATTGTTAAGCATATTCCTCCGTTTGATACTGAATATCCGGGCTGGCGAGTCCATCCTCTACCCCCTGTCTCTTCTGCTGATAATTTTTTCCAGCTGCGCCTTGGCGGCATTCGGGACTAATAAACCCGGAACTATCGGGTTATCTCTTGGATTGTTTCTTTTAATTCTGGATAAGAAATACAGGAGTTTTGAAGAAGTCATTGCCTTAGCCGCAAATATAATTTCTTACAGCAGAATTGCCGTCCTCTACATCGTGCATGTGACCATGGCAAAGCTACTGGTAACCTTTCTTTTAGCTATTCCTCACAATATCCTGGGTGTACTTATCGGAGGATTCCTGCTCATCCTTACTGTTATAGTGGTACTGATATTCGATGTTTTCCTGATCTTTGTCACATCCCTGCGGCTGCAGTGGATAGAGTTTTTCAAACGTTTTTATTCCGGGAGAGGTAAGAAATTCATGCCCTTCAGGACTAAAAAAGAATATATATACACGCTATAATATGTATTAATGATAGAAAAAATCCTGGTTCCTACAGATGGATCCGCTTTTTCTGAACGTGCTTTTAACTACGCTCTGTACATCGCAAAACTGGGGAACGCAAGCATTCTGGCGCTGCACGTAATCTTTGTTCCACCCCCCAAACCATTGGATCCCACCGGGATAAGCAAAGGCATGCTTCAACGCGGAGAGGTTTGTCTGGAGAGCCTTAGAAAAAAGGCCCGAGAATCAGGTTTGGAAATTGAAACCAAGATACTTCTCTCTAGGTCTGTGAGCGATGCGATTTTAAAGGAATCCAGTGATGGAGGGTTTGACCTGATAGTCATGGGGTCCCACGGCCTAACCGGGTTCAAGAAATTCGTTCTGGGAAGCGTTTCCGAGGCAGTGGTGCGCCGAGCCATGTGCCCGGTAATGGTTGTAAAGTAGCCACTGGACAAAGGCGTTTTTAATTTGACAAAGTTTTTATATCCCCCAAAGCCATATTTAATCGCCGTATCTAATCTGGGGGGTATAAGCATTAAAAACGAGCGAACGTTAACAGGTATTCCAGGGCTCGATGAGATGCTAGGGGGCGGGATCCCAAAGGGAAACACAGTCCTTGTATCGGGTGGCCCTGGAACTGGGAAAAGCACCCTGGCGATGCAGTTCCTTTATAACGGCATCGCTAAATTCGGAGAGCCCGGAATGTACATGAGCCTGGAGGAGCGTCCAGAAGATCTTGTGAGGAACTTCTCTAAATATGGATGGGACCTCGATAAAGTAGAAATCCTCAGCATAGTGCCCACGGGGAAGCTCTCCAGCAATGATCTCCGCAGGGGGAGATTCACGTTTCGAATAGGGAAGGGCTTTAGAGAAGGAACTTTCTCAATGGACCTCATAAGGGAGATTATAAGAGATAAGGTACAGGAAATAGGAGCCAAGCGCGTGGTTCTGGACTCCATCAGCGCTCTAGCATTACACCTGGAGGACAAGTTCATCCTCCGTCAAGAAATCCTGGCCACTGTCCACTTGCTCAAAGAGCTGGGAACGACATCCATAATCACTACAGAGACCCCGGAGGGTCAGGGAGGGCTCAGCAGATTCGGAGTTGAGGAGTTCGTGGTTGAAGGAGTAATAGGTGTCTACAACATTAAACTGGGTAGCAAAAGGGTTCGCGGAATAGAAATACTAAAGATGCGCGGTACAAAGCACAGCCAGAACATTTCCCTGATGGAGATCACCGATGAAGGCATAATAGTGTATCCAGAGGAAAACCTATTCAGCGAGGGCTAACGCTCAAAGTAGTAAAAGTATTAAATTACCGAAGGAGCTCGCCCTTAACCACCATCACAACATTCCCCCCCACGCCAATGTTTATCTTTTCTCCCACTTTCTCCGCCCTTATTAAAACCAAGGAGGGCCTCCCTATTTCATGACCCTGGCCCACTTTAAGATTTATTTTATCTTTCCCAAAAAATTGGTGTTTTACGAGATATCCCGCCAAACAGCCGTTTCCACTTCCCGTTGCGGGATCTTCTGGCACGCCGTAGTTATCTGCAAAGACCCTCACCCTCAAATCATAGCTCTCTGCACTGACTGGGCAGAAAACGAGAATAGCCTTTGCTTCTCGGTTCAGTATTAATCTCCGATACTCCTCCAAGTCCACCTGTACCTTTTTCAAGACCTCAATATCTACTAAAGGCACTATTATGAATGGAAGTCCTGTGGAAACCTCCTGGACAGGGAAACGATGGTCAATTTCATCCACTCTGATGCCTAAAACCCTAGACAGCTCAGCTCTCGGTAGATTCTGACCAAATACGGGGGATTGCTGACTCATCCATAGGTTTTCCACGCCGTCTTCGCAACCAAAAAACACCGGTATTTTCCCTACGCATGTGTTTACATTAATCCTCTCCACAGGGCTGCCTATAATCTCTTCTTTTATCACGTAGGCAGCTCCCAGCACAGGGTGTCCTGCAAAAGGTATCTCCTTCGCAGGAGTGAAAATTCTTATATCGTAGCCCCCATTTCTTTTCTCATCCGACAAGACGAAGACCGTTTCTGAGTAATTGATCTCTCTAGTAATCGCCTGCATTTCAGCCTTTGATAAAGATGCGGCATTTCTAATAACGGCTAGTTGGTTGCCTCTGTACTTCTTTTCGGCGAATACGTCTAAGATATAAAAGGGGCAGCTAGTTTTCATCTGCCCTTTTCTGACTCCCCAGACTCCTCAGACTTAT
>JALUUU010000006.1 GCA_027021185.1 archaeon
TGTATAATGCAGGAGGGAGTCGGGATCGAGGCTGTTTATCAGGTTACATGCAGAGACCGGAACAGGATTGCAATTCAGAGCGACATCCTGGGTGCCGCGGCCCTGGGCATTAAAAACGTTCTGGCCTTGACAGGGGACCACCCAAGGAAGGGGGATCATCCTCAGGCAAAGCCCGTCTTTGACCTCGACAGTGTCCAGCTCACAGGGTTGTTGAGGCGCATGATCGATGACGGAAAAGACATGGCAGGAAACGAGCTCAAGGGAAAGCCCAGGATGCATGTCGGAGTGGCCATCAGCCCCGGAACCAGGCCTTTTGAGCCGGAGCTCATAAAGTTTGAGAAAAAAGTGGAAGCCGGCGCCGAATTTGCCCAGACCCAGGTGGTCTATGATCCCCAGGTCATGGCGGAGCTGAGGGACGCAACAAAGCACCTTAAAATACCAATCCTCGTGGGGATAGCCCCATTGAAATCCTTGGGTATGGCGAAGTTCATGGCGAAAAACGTTCCAGGGGTTGTGGTCCCTGACGAAATAATGACCCGCCTCGAGAAGGCCAGGGATTTAAAAGAGGCCACCATCGATATTACCGCCGACCTCCTTAGGAAAGTGAAGGAGCTGGGCTTTCCAGGGGTTCACATCATGCCTGTGGGCATGGACTATGCGGTGGGGGAAATAATCAAACGCTCAGGTGTTAGAGAGTAATGGAAGGGGAGTGCGAGGTCTGCGGCAGACCGGTCAGGAGGCTAGTCCAGGTTACCATAGAGGGAAGCGTTGTTAAGGCGTGTTTCTCGTGCTCTAAACTCGGGACAAGGGTGCCGATGCACAAACCAAGACCCAGGGGGACTAGGGGATTCAGGAGAAAGGCGCATTTCAAGAAACCCGAGATTGTACTGGAGCCTATACCCGGCTACGGCGACTTACTACGAGAAAGGCGGGAAGAATTGGGTCTAACACAGGAGGAGCTGGGTAAGCGCATTAACGAGAAGACATCAGTTGTCGCAAGGCTGGAGGCAGAGCGAATGACCCCAAGCGAGGCTCTGGCAAAAAAGATAGAGCGCCACCTGGGGATCAGGATACTCGAGGTGGTTGAGGAGCAGAAGGAGGGCAGCTACAGACCCTCGGGTGGAGAGCTCACCCTCGGGGATGTTGTAAAGATAAAGAGGAAGCGCTGATGATACCGGATGTGCAGACAAGGCTGCCGGAGGTAAGGCTGCCCCTGACAAGGGTTGGGGTGAAAAACGTTAAAAAACTGATCAAAGTCCCCCAGGAAGACAGGGACGACTTGGTGCTCCATGTAAACATCAACTGCTACGTCGATCTGCCGTCTTTTCAGAAAGGCACCCACATGTCTAGGAACCTTGAGGCGATTAATGAGATTCTGGAGGAGATCGTAAAAAACCCTGTATATGAGCTGGAGAAACTCTGCGAGGACATTGCCGCGGAGATAATGAGGCGCCACGAATACGCCAGCAACTGTGAGGTCACTATGGACTGCCATGTAATGCTCCCCGGCTCCTCACCGATGAATCGAAAAACCCAGGACTTCGTAAAAGTTATAGCTAGGGCCGAGTTCCTCAGGGATCAGGGATCGGGCTGCAAAGAGATAGGCACAGAGCTCGAGGGAGTTATATTCCATCCCCACCTCATGGGCGGGGTGGGGCCGACTCAGAGAGCCAAGGCCTTCCTCCTTCTTCAGGTGCCGGAGGGAAACACTATCAAAGTTGATGAGATGGTGGATGTCCTCAAGGCCTCTCTCAGCTCCAAGTCCTACGAATACCTATCTCCAGAGGAGGAGGACATGGTTATAGAGGAAGCCCTAAAAAAACCCAGGTTCCCCCAGGATGTTGTGGAGCACATAATGGATGAGGTGCTGAGAAGGTTCTCATGGCTCCCAGATACAGCAAGAATAACGGCAAGATGCGTTGCAGAAGAAACCCTCCTAACCCACGAATCCTTCGCAGAAAAAGTCACAACCCTGGGAGATCTAAAGAAAGCCAAGGGCTCCTAGAACAATAGCCAAGAGGATTATCCCCAGAACGGCATAGAGAAGAGCTTTTGTTTTCAAGGCCTCGGACAGGCGTTCGGCCCAGGGCTTAGGGGTTTTTCTGCCCACGGGGGCTTCTTTGTACTTGGTATGGAATGGATCGTATATCCATTTCTCAGGCTCCTTACTCCGCTGTTCCTTGAATTTCTGCAGGCCTAGGCATTCGTGATTTTCCGGCAGACGGTGATCGGCACAGTACTTGTTTCCACAGAACTTGCAGGTGAAGGGCATTACTTCTTTTTTACCGCAGAGACTGCAGAGAGCCATGCCTTATCCTCCGTAAAGTTCTTTCCTCCTCGCTTCGAGAAGCTCGGGTTCAACCCCGGCATACTCTGCCGCCGTCAGTATTCTGGCCTTTTTCGCCTCCTCAAATAATGGGGAGAGCCTATCCTTCCATTTGAGATCCCGAAGGAGATGGTGGTCCAGCACCAACTCTCCGACCCTCGTTTCCCTGAGGAGCATCTTCAGGTTCTCGAGGGATTTTCTTAGGCTTTCCCTGGAGTACCTGAACCCCAGCATGTACGTCATGGGGCCGTCGACGAAGATTATATTCGGGTCCTCATGCGTTATAAAACTTACCTGGTCATCTAAGCTGGGTCCCTCTACATCACTGGTGAACAGAAAGGTCTCCTCACCAGCTGTTATTGAAACCTCCACAACGTAGCCCAGTCTGGAGTTTGTGCCATGGAAAACAGGATCTGAGAACCTTACAACGGTTTTTCCAAACACGTATTCGCCGCTGTCGCAGTGATCTATCGAGGCTGGCAGATCACCGAGCTTCTCCAGGAAATAGGCCGCTCTCCGGCGCTGGCTCCTGTTTATCTTGGAAGTGGGATGCTTCAGCAAGACAGTCTTGCCCTCGTAAAGCTCAGGATGCTCAGGGTTGTGGTGATCATAGTGGTAGTGAGTTACTATCAGCACGTCACAGGTAAGGGCGCAGGATCGTATTTTTCTCCAATGCTCTTCTAGCCTGGCAAATTCCAGGGGATGAGGGGGCAGACCGTACCTCCTCGGCCCGAGGGCGACCCCCGGGTCTATCAGAATCTTAACATCCCTTGTTTCGACGTATGTGGCCATGCTCCTCGTGCCCAGGGAGTCAAAGGCAAGAGGCTTCACCTTCATGTAAAGAGCTCACCCTCCCTTCCCTGGTCCAGGGCATTCCTGATCTCTCTGGCTATTCGGCGCCCCATGCTCATCCCAGGTCCGTGGAGTAAAACGCTATACGGAGACCCGTCCATGTACGGATTCGTCCCGGCAACTATTCTCGCCGATATTTCGAAGGCGATAAACTCTAGGTTATGGTCTACCATGGTCTCGAGGCAGAATGGGCCAAGCATTCCGGGGGGAGCTATCTTTTTTGACACCTTAACGATGTTGTCGCCCATCTCGAGTATCCTCGGCAGCAGAGACTCCCTCGCCACTATCGGAATGTTGCCGACCACAACGTAGCTGGGCTCAATCAGGGCCCTTGTCTGGTCCGCCGCAGGTATCCTCGTTAGGCCGTCTATATTAGATTCGTAGCGCCTGTCTATGCTGAAGAACTCCACCTCGCCCTTAAGCGGCGAGTAGAAATAGGACAGGTACATGTTCACCCCGGGGATATACTCCTGGATTGTTGCCTCCCCCATCTCCTCTCCCCTGGCTTCCATCTTCCTGCGAACCTTCTCCGACTTCTCCACGAATTCCTCGTAGCTGCTCGCCAGGAAATAGCCTCTGCCCCCCTTTGCCCCGGGGAATTTCACGAGGGAGAGACCTTTTATCTCCCGGGGGTCCTTGGTCTCGCCGGGCATTCTTATCCCCGCCTCCAGAAGCCAGCGGCGCTCCGCGCTTCTGTCGGCCTCCCAGCGGAGGATGGAGCGGTTGCCCACCATGGGCACTCTCAGAAGCTCCTCTATCCCGTCAATCCCGACATACGCTATCAGAGATCCATGGGGAACGATAACCGCTTTTTTCTTCCTCAGGGTCTCGATGAAGTCGTCTTTTAAAATGTCTCGGAACTTGTTCAGGACCAGGATCTCGTCCGCTGCCCTGAAGCGTCTGTAGGGCTCCTCCCTCCCGGCTTCACATATCGCAATGGTCCTGAAGCCCTCCTCTCTAGCCCCCTTCAGAATCTGCAGGGCGGAGTGGCTCCCCAGGGTGGCCACTGTTATTTCCCCCTGATAAGAATCCAGCACATCCAGCATGTCTTCCCGCTTTATCACCGTCACAGCCACACCTCATGTTACTGCTTCCTCGAGGCGCCCGAGTTTATGGGCCTCCTTTATCTCCATCATGACCAGGTCCATGGGGTCATCTATCCTTCTACCGTATTTGAGACTGAGATTCCGCATCTCAGGTGATGTGGGCCCCATGGCAGGGTCACCAGGAACCCTTGGAGACACGTCGAAGACAACAAACTCCAGCTTATCCTCAGGGCTGTAGGCAACAGCCCCCTGAAGGGCGAAGGGCCCTATCATGGCAGGGGGGTACTCTTTTTCAACGACCCGCCTGAAACGGTAGGCAGCGTCATACACCAGGGGCTGCTTGCTCTCCCTCATGGTTATCCCGTAATGTCCTATTTCTTCGTTCTTTACGGGGACGTTTATCTTAAGCTGGTCCCTGGCGGGGAGGTTGAGGAATCCCTGAAGATTCACCTGTCTTCGGTCGCTGAACCCCACAAGGTCAAAGTCGTCAAAAACGTCCATGAGGGCGTATCCGTGGA
>JALUUU010000007.1 GCA_027021185.1 archaeon
AACTCAAACGACATATTCCTCATGCACGCAGACGACGCCCGGGACATCGGTATTCAACGATGGGTAGGTTCTCTGCCTTGGATAGACGCGAACAATGTGGAGACTCGGTCGAGATTCGACTACGAGGCCTTCTCTATGGCCTTCAGGCAGCACTATCCGGGGGGCTACGCATGGGATTAAGCACTGCTGCCGTCTTCTCGTTGCTGTTCCTAGTGGGGGTAGCCGCTACCGTGAGCCTTATCAAGGCCCAGGAGGATTACACAGTTATCCTCAACATGGGAAATGAGAAACTGTTGGATAGGTCCTTTAGAGATGTCCACTCGGACATCGAAATAATAGATGTAGCGTCAGTGGGCGGGAACTTGGTGATAACCGTTAACAACACAGGGAATACGGTCTTTGAAATAGATAACGTGTACCTCATGATAAACGGTTCCTGGATACCGGAAGACGCATACTCGGTCTCTATACTTCAGTCCCCTAGCAACGGCTACTGGGAGCCGGAGGAAACTATAGAGATAACATATTCCACCGCCCTCAGCGGGGTGGTCGTTAAAGTCGTGGCGGAAACAGGGGTCGAGGATAGGTACCTGTACGGGCTATAGATCCAAACTATTTACTGGGCTTGCCCTTTCCTTTGGAGTTTCGTGGCCTCTTCCAGGGTGAGTTCCCCTCTGGCAACTTTCTTGGCAAGTCTCCTGGATATCGTCAGCCCCGGGCTCAGTCTTCTGGCCTCGTCCTGGATGTTCTTGATCTCCCCAGATTTGATTCTGGTTCTTGATGGATACCCCTCTAACACCTTACCCCTGGTTAAGGCTATGCTCAGCGCAGCTAAGGCGTCCCTCACGTGCCTTGAGTTTCCCTTGGAGGTGGAGTCTTCGTTGACCAACTCCACTCGTAGGTCCGGTAGATCGGATAATGCTCTGAGAATCCTCTGACGATAGCCTCCCCCTCCCCGCCCGATCCTTATCTGAAGCTCCTTTGGGGTGTGGAGGGAGATAACCCTCTCGATGACGCCGCGGATTTCCTCGGGGGAAGAAACCGTAAAAGCGTCTACCGCCCTGTTGCCTGCTATTACCGCAACTCCCGGTGTCTTGCCCGGATCAATCCCTATAGTTAATCTCCCGTGGCTCTCTTTGAATCCGCTAAGGAGGCGCACAGCCTTCTCCACCGCTAAGGAGCAGTCATCGTCGGCGACGACAACGTGGAAATCTATGAGGGGAGCATCCTCTGGCGTCGTTAAAACAACCCTGACCTTCGCAGGTATTGCCTCCCCCGCCTTAAGGGTAACGAAGCTTATATCCCTCTTTTTAAGCTCCTCAGATACGCTGTGGTAAAACCTGATAGACTCCGGGGAGCTGGAGACCGATATTGCTATCATTTTTCATTGTTAGTTTTTAATAACCTTGGCAATGGATGCTGTTGACAAGGACATACTCAGGGAGCTCC
This sequence comes from archaeon, assembly GCA_027021185.1. Lineage (GTDB taxonomy): Archaea > Hydrothermarchaeota > Hydrothermarchaeia > Hydrothermarchaeales > JALUUU01 > JALUUU01. The sequence continues at coordinate 1,450 of JALUUU010000007.1, forward strand.
AGGGAGACCTCCCCATCGTTAAACGCCCCTTCAAAGAAATAGCGTCCAGAGTCGGCATCTCTGAGAAGGAGCTCCTCAGACGTGTAGAAAAGCTCATCGAGGAGGGTGTCATCAGAAAATTCGGGCTGCGTATCGACTCCCGGAAAGTCGGTTACGCAAGCACTCTAGTGGCTATGAAGGTTCCTGGTGAGAAACTTGACGAGGTCGCGGCCAAGCTGAATGAGAATCCCAACGTGACCCATAACTATGCCAGGGAGCACGAGTTTAACCTGTGGTTCACCATCATAGCCCGAAACGAGGAGGAGCTGCAAAAGACCCTGGAGGACATACGGAGAAACATTGAGCACGAAGACATGATAAATCTCCCTACCCGGAGAAAGTTCAAAATCAAGGTCAAATTCCATGTCAGGTGAATCTATGAAGCTTGACAGTATCGATGAGGACATTCTGAGGATAATGCAAGACGACATTCCCCTGGTCTCTAGACCCTTTAAAGTCGTGGCGGACAAGCTCGGCGTGTCGGAGGAGGAAGTGATGGAGAGGGTTAGGAAGATGATAAAGGCAGGTATCGTCCGCAGATTCAGCGCCTCCATAAGGCATCGGAAGCTAGGGATTAAGGCCAATCCCATGATTGTTTGGAAGGTCCCAGAGGAGCGGGTTGAGGAGGTTGGACGGCTATTCGCCAGCTTCGACGAGGTGACCCACTGCTATGAGAGGGCCACCGCCCCTGGGAAGTGGGAATACAACGTTTACACCATGATCCACGGCTACGACACAGGCAGCGTGGAGAAGCTAGCCGAGAAACTGGCCAAGGCCGCCGGGTTAAACGACTATATGATGCTCTACAGCGTCAAAGAGTACAAAAAAACCTACAAACGGTATGAGTAACTGAGATTAACAAATGATAGGCTTCAGCAAGCTGATATGCGGCACTGTCTCCCCAGGAGATGCCCTGCGGTACGGCAGGGACAGCTCCAGGATGCCCCATCAACTTCTCCAGTTCTCCAGGGACAAGAAACCCATCGTCGTCTGGAACACAACCAGGAGATGTAACCTGAGATGCCGGCACTGCTACGCCAAAGCGGAGAACAGGGAATACGAGGGGGAGCTCAGCACTAAAGAAGCCTTAGCTATGATAGACGATTTCGCTTCTTTTGGGGTTCCTGTCCTGCTTTTCTCGGGGGGAGAACCTATTCTTAGAAAAGACCTGTTAAAACTCGCTAAATACGCCTCCGACAAGGGAATAAGAACCGTCCTCAGCACAAACGGCACCTTAATAACCCCCAAGATCGCTCACGAGATAAGAAGGGCCGGAATATCGTATGTGGGGGTTAGCCTGGACGGCATGGAGGCCACTAATGACAAGTTCCGTGGGGTGAAAGGCGCCTTCGACGACGCCCTCGAAGGTATTCGAAACTGCACCGAGGCCGGGGTCAAGGCGGGTCTCCGGTTCACAATCACTAAGCACAACTACCGGGACATTCCAGGGATCTTTGAATTAATAGATGAGGAGAAGATAAAGAGGGCCTGTTTTTACCACCTTGTCTACTCCGGCAGGGGGACCAAGATGGTTAAGGAGGACTTAGATCATAAAACCACCCGCGAGGTGGTGGATCTGCTGATAGACAAGACTTACGAGTTCTTCTGCGACGCCAAGGATACGGAGATTTTGACAGTTGACAACCATGCAGACGCCGTATATCTCTATCTCGTTCTTAAGGAGGAGCAGCCCACCAGGGCAAAGGAGGTCTATGAGCTTCTGCGGTGGAACGGGGGCAACAACTCCGGCATAGCCATAGGCAACGTGGACAACCTCGGCAATGTGCATGCTGACCAGTTCTGGTGGCACTATTCCTTCGGCAACGTTAGAGAGAGAAGGTTCTCAGAGATCTGGACAGACACCAGCGACCCCCTTATGGCCGGGCTGAAGAACAGAAAGCCTCTCCTGAAAGGAAGGTGCGGTGAGTGCAGGTTCCTTGATATATGCAACGGCAACTTCCGCGTCCGTGCAGAGGCCGTATACGGAGACGTGTGGGCACCAGACCCTGCCTGCTACCTCACCGATGAGGAATTAGGCATTTCATAGCTTACCTATAATGTAATAAACCTCCTGACCGAAAATTATCCCCATGGATAGTTATCTCGAGACTATCAAGCACCAAGGACCGGGAAGGCTGGGAAAATTTCACATCGATGAGCATGTGGTTCCTACTCCCAATTTCTTCCATTTTACCCGGCTCCCCGGCAGGCATGATCTCTACCTGGCAGACCTCGATTCGAAGACCAAGAAGAGACCTGTGGTCTATGACTCTTCTTTTTTTGATCTGGAAAAACAGGATTCAAATACAGAGCCCTTCAGGCTTCTTCCAGACTTTCCCTCCGGATTCGATGTTCCCAGAGGGATTGCGGAAGAGGCTCTTAGAGAAACCCTCCTGGTAGCTGAAAAGTATCCCGGCCATGGTGCCGTGGTCACCCCCACCCGTTATCCTTCGCTGGTACTGGAAGCCCTGAAACACCTTGGAAGATATCCATTACTTGCTGTTAGTGGTGGTGAAAAGCTTGCCTCCAATCCCAGGCTTCTTGTTGAGGTGATCTCCCTCATCAGAGGGGCCGCATCTCCCAATACGGCGCTGTACTATCCCTATGCCCCGGTAGCTATGTTCCCCATACTGGCATACATGGGGGTTGACCTCTTCGACTCGGCCCATGCTTTTCTTGCCTCTATAAGGGGAGAATACATCACAGAGAGCGGAAACAGAAACCTCAGGAAAATGAGAGAGCTCCCGTGTTCATGTGGGGCCTGCCGGGGAGCAGAGCCTAGAGACTTCTTAGGGGATGGAAAAGCCCTGCTGAAACACAATCTCAGCGTCGCTAAGGCGATGGTAATTCAGATCAGGGAGGCGCTTCGGGAAGACCGCTTAAGGGAATACGTGGAGGAAAAGGCCTCTAATGATCCAAAGGCGATGGCGGCCCTACGTATACTGAGCCTCGAGAAATGGAGATTCTTGGAGGAATACGCCCCCGTGTCATCCCCTACAATCCAGAGATATGTTTCCCAGGAGTCATATAACAGGCCCGAGGTTAAAAGATGGCATCAAAGGCTGAGGGAGAGGTACTCCCCTCCCGATAACGTCAAGCTCACCATCATCCTTCCATGCTCGGCCAGGAAACCCTATTCGAAGTCCAGGTCTCACAGGATGTTTCGAAGGTATATACGCAGGGGAGCGGGGGACAAGCTTTCGTTAGTGCATGAGGTCGTCCTAACCTCGCCCCTGGGACTGGTTCCGAGAGAGCTGGAGGGTGTTTTTCCTGCCGGAAGCTACGATATCCCTGTAACCGGGCACTGGAGTGAGGAAGAGAAAACTGTATGCATTGATCTTCTGAAAGACTACCTCAGGAAGTCAGGAACCCATGCCCTGGCCCATGTGGATGGGGTTTACCGTGATATATGCATGGAGGCAGGGGCAGAGCTTGGGCAAGAGGACATCCTCTCCAAGAGCGCCTTAGAGCATTTAAGCAGGAGGGTGGCTGAGATCCTCGAAGACTATGAGCCTGGAACACCCTACTTTGAGGCCAGAGGAATATGCGATTATCAGTTCGGCCCCCGAGCCTGGAGCTGGCTTTTCCCACAGGGCACCACGAGGAAAGGAAGGGCATTTTACCACCAGGGAGAGCAGGTGGCGGCTATAAACCCGGCCACCGGTTTATTAGCCCTCACTTTAAAGGGGGGAGAGCTCTTGCTGGGCTACGGCAGATACCTGGTTGAGGCATCCATCAGGCCTCCCAGTGGTAATCTGTTCTGTGTGGGCGTAAAGGACGCTGGGGAGGAAATCCGGCCTGGAGACGAAGTTGTTGTGGTGTATAATGATGAAGTCGTTGGGGTTGGCAGGGCGGCTCTTAGCGGGAGGGAGATGACCGAGGCAGAGCACGGCCTGGCGGTTAACCTGAGGCACAGACGATGAAGTGTGTAGTGGTTATGCTCAGAAACGGGGATTACAAGGAGAGACGGGCAGAGATAGAGCTTCTGTGCCGGACCGCGGGCTACGATGTCTCAAAAACATTCGCCCAGAGAGCTCCTCCCAGGGCGCGATATCTCATTGGCCCGGGCAAAGTGGAGGAGATTCACAGCTACATCGCAAGAGAGGGGATCAGCCTCGTGGTCTTTGAGAACTTCCTTACATCCCGCCAGATTATGAGCCTGGAGGGTGTCTTTGGTGTACCTGTCATTGACAAATTCGACTTAATATTGAACGTCTTTGAGGACCATGCCAGGAGCAGAGAAGCCAAGCTGCAGATAGAGCTTGCCAGGCTGAAGAGAAAGCTTCCATACATAAAGATGCAGCTTGGTAGGAGAGTCCGTGAGGACCATCCTGGCTTCGGGGGCAGCGGCGAGTACATCGTTCACTCGACTCTGGCAGAGATCCAAAAGAGGATCAAGAAAATAGAGGAAAGGCTCAGTAAGTTTGAGTGGAGGGTGGAGATACAGAGCAGGCGAAGAAAAAAGGAGGGTAAGGCGGTGTCTCTGGTGGGCTACACCAACGTCGGGAAGACCACCCTCCTGAATACTTTAACAAAAGCCGGAAAAGAAACAAAAGACGAGCTGTTTACCACTCTCAGTCCGAAAACAGCCAGTCTCCGCATCAATGGTGACCTTGTATTCGTAAACGACACCCTCGGATTTATCAGGAACCTGCCCCATGAGCTGATCTATGCTTTCCGTGCCGCCCTGCGGGAGATAGCCTCATCTGACCTAGTGTTAGTGGTCCTAGATGTCTCGGAGCCGGTGGATGAATTTGTTAAGAAAAAACAGATGATGGATGACACCCTTGTAAGGATAGGGGCCAACAACATCCCAACGATATACGTGCTAAATAAGGCCGACCTTGTAGAAAAAGTAGAGGTAGAGAAGCTACTGAAAAATGCGGTGATAGTCTCGGCCAAAGAAGGCCTGGGCATAGGCACCCTAAAAAAAGAGATAATGGAGCGTCTGAAATGAGAGCCTTCCCAGGGGAGATAAGGAGAATAAGGCAGAGAGGTCTGGCGAGGAAGAGGAAAGCCCCCAAAACGATATGGTGGAGAGAGAGGGACTACCTCGAGGGGGAAGTAAAAGCAGGCGTGTTAATCCTCCCTACCAGAGGATGCGCTTGGGGCCTCGCCGGTGGCTGTGCCATGTGCGGCTACGTATACGATTCCTTTCCCACCCCTCCTGACAGGCTGCTCACAGATTTCAAAAAAGCCATGGACGAGCTGGGAGATGTCGAGTATCTCAAGATATTCAACTCTGGAAGCTTTTTCGATCCCCGCGAGATCGATCGGGAAACTTCGTACAGGATTTTCGATGAGATAAATAGACACCCCCGAATCAGGAGGGTTCAGGTGGAGGCTAGGCCGGAGTACCTGGACAGGCAAGCCCTAAGGGGAGCCGCTGAGCGTCTGACCCCCCAGCTGGAGGTGGGAATAGGCTTTGAAACCGTGAGTGACTATATTCGCGAGAAATGCATCAACAAAGGGTTCACCATCGAGGATTTTAAAAGGGCCGTGAAGACCTGCATAAAGGAAGGGGTTGAGGTCAAGGCGTACATCCTCGTCAAGCCTCCTTTCTTAACGGAGAAAGAGGGAATCCAGGATGCCGTTCGCTCTGGATATGCGGCCTACAAATACGGGGCCTCCAGGATATCTCTCAACCCTGTGGCGGTCCATAGAGACACCCTAGTCGAAGAGCTTTGGAAGCGGCGAGAATACGCTCCTCCGTGGCTGTGGAGTCTCGTGAAAATCCTGCGGGATCTCAGGGAGAAGGTCCATGCACCGCTACTGTGCCATCCCACGGGCGCGGGAAAAGCGAGGGGGGCTCATAACTGCGGCAGATGTGACTCTAGGGTATATAAGGCGATAGTCAACTTTTCTGCGACGCAGAAATACGAGTACTTAGATAAGGTCCTCGAAACGGGATGCGCCTGTTATGAGGTGTGGAGGACCCAGCTTATTTTAGAAGGCTTTGCTCAAGGCATTTTTCCAGATGACTTAAGGAGACTCTAGCGGGGAGGAACCTTCAATTACTTATAGTAATAAATTAGACCAAAAAATATATATAGTATGTATAATATTGAAAGCTAGGCGTTTCATATGAGCAGCGTTACAGCTTTAAGGTGCAGGAACTGCGGAGAAGAATACGAGGTAAAACCTGTCAGCATATGCGAGGAGTGCTTTGGGCCCCTAGAGGTTGAGTACGACATTGAGGCAGTTAAGGAGAAAGTTAATAAAAAAACCATCGAAAAAGGCCCTAAATCTTTGTGGAGATATAAAGATCTCCTGCCAGTAGGGAATCGAATAGTGGATCTGAATCCCGGTTTTACCCCTCTTCACAAGGCAGATAACCTCGCAGAGGAGCTGGGGCTAAAGGCACTGTATATTAAGAACGACTCTGTAAATCCTACTTTCTCTTTTAAAGACCGTGTCGTGGCGGTATCTGTATCCAAAGCCCTGGACTTCGGCTTCGACACTATCGCATGCGCCTCAACAGGCAATCTTGCGAACTCCGTGGCCGCTCATGCCGCCAAGGGCAAGCTCAACTGCTACATCTTCATCCCAGCAGACCTGAACCTGGGGAAAATACTGCAGACCCTAGCCTATGAGCCAAACCTCATAAGTGTAGAGGGAAACTACGACGACGTTAACAGGTTATGCACCGAGGTCGCGGGCTACTACAACTGGGCCTTCGTCAACATCAACCTGAGACCCTACTATTCTGAGGGCTCCAAGACCCTGGGCTATGAGGTGGCGGAGCAGCTTGGATGGCGCACCCCCGACAGAGCAATAATACCGGTGGGCTCGGGCTCCCTATTAACAAAGATCTGGAAGGGATACAACGAGTTCCTGGAGCTGGGGCTTGTAGACGAGGTCAACACCAGGATCACAGCCGCTCAGTCAGAGGGATGCTCCCCCATCGTGACGGCATACCGCTCAGGCAGCGACATTAAGCCCGTGAAGCCCAACACCATAGAGAAAAGCCTGGCCATAGGCAACCCGGCCGACGGCTACTACGCCCTCAGGGTGATAAACAAGTCTGGGGGAGGAGCCATGGCCTCAAGCGACCAGGAAATAATCGACGGAATAAAGCTCCTCGCCAAGACAGAGGGGATATTTACCGAGACAGCCGGAGGCGTAGTCGTCGCCGCTCTTAAAAAGCTCGTAGAGCAGGGGGAGATGGATAAAGACGAAGAAACTGTTATATACATCACCGGAAACGGCCTGAAAACCCAGGAGGTTCTGATAGATCACCTCCCGACTCCGGCCAAGATATCTCCGGACCTGAAAGAGTTTGACAAACTGCTATCGTCTAAAATTAAGAAGGAGGCTGTTCCATGGCAACCGTGAGACTTGCAACACCTCTGAGGAAGTTTAGCGACGGGAAGCCCGAGATAACGGCTGAAGGCGCTACCCTGGAGGAGGTCATAAAGAACATAGACTCGGAGCGCCCCGGATTCGCGGATAAAGTCCTGGAAAACGGGGAAATAAAGAGATTCATAAACATCTACGTCAACAACGAAGACGTGAGGATGGGCGAGGGGCTGAAAACTAAGGTCGGCGATAAAGACGTCATTTCTATACTACCTGCAGTGAGCGGAGGATAATGGTATTAATCTATAGCGAGCCGTCGGCCAAGTGGAGGTGCGTCTTCAGAGAGTGCAAAGCCCTGTGCTGCTCCGGTGGAAAGGAGATAACTGCTGGGGATATTAAGCGCATAGCAGCCGCAACAGGCTTAAGCCCGGATGAATTCGCGGAGCTGGAGGACGATAAGGGCCTCTTCAGGCTGCGGAGCGTTGACGGAGCATGCCTCTTTCTTCGTAGCGACAGCTCCTGCAAGCTCCACGGCACAGGCGCCAAGCCCATATTCTGCAGGATGTATCCCTTCAAGTTCGACGGAATAATATATGCCGACGAGGTCGTCCTCAAAGTCAGGGCATTCAAGGAGTGCCCCGGATTCGGACGGGGTGAAAAAATAAACGAGCAGTTTGAGGCCAGGATAGAGGAGCTGGGCAATCAGTTCGTTAAAGAGATTAAAGATTATCTGAAAGCAAAGAGAGAAGGAAAAACACCGGAGGAGATATTCAAATGAGCCTGAGCCTAGATGAGATAAAGAGGTACAGCCGACAGCTTGTCCTCCCTGACTTCGGCAGCAGGGAGCAGCGCAGGCTTAAGAAGTCAAAGGTAGCCGTGACCGGCGCCGGGGGTCTGGGTTGCCCGATATCCACATACCTGACCCTCGCAGGTGTTGGAAGGATAGACCTGATCGACATGGACAGAGTTGATCTCACCAATCTTAACAGGCAGTTCCTCTACGGCCCGGAGGACATCGATAAGGTAAAGGCCGAGAGGGCTGCTGAGGCCCTTACCAGGATAAATCCAGAAATCGAGGTTAACGCCATAAACGAAAAGGTCACCTACGACAACGCCTTCGACCTTCTAAAGGGATACGACGCCGTAGTGGACGGCACAGATAACTTCCCAGTGCGCTATGCCGTGAACGATGCCTGCGCCGTTAATAAAGTCCCCCTTTTCCATGGGGCTGTGCTGATGTATGAAGGACGCGCCATGAGCATTATCCCCGGAGAGACGGCCTGTTTCCGCTGTGTTTTTCCCGAAGCGCCGCCGGCGGGTATGGTCCCCACGTGCAGGGAGGCGGGGGTTATAGGAGCCATGACAGGGCTCATCGGCTCGATTCAGGCCCTAGAAACCATCAGATACCTTGCAGACCAGGAGATAGCCCTGAAAAACACCCTCCTCATAATCAACGCGGACACCATGAGCTTCGACAAAATAAGGCTCACCAGACGCGAGAACTGCACCGCTTGCGGCGAGAAATTCGTCCCCAAGCCCGTGGACGAGGTTTGCGATACCCGGATAGCCGCTACTGAGGGGAGGAGCTGAGGATGAAGGAAACCGAAGTACTGGACATCAGGGGAGAGAAGTGCCCCAATACATTTGTTTACACCAAGATAAAACTGGAAGACCTCGCCTACAGCGGAGGAGGCATATTAAAGGTGATCGTTGATTATCCCCCGGCGGTGGAGAACATCCCCCGGAGCCTGAAAACCGAGAAAGTGTCTTATAAGCTTTTAGATGTTAAGAAGGTTGATGAAAATACCTATGAACTCCTTATAGAGGCACCGTCTCTCAAGGAGTAGGGGGATGGTTATGGATAAAGAGATAAGGGCATACCTCGGTATGAGGCATAACCTCGTTGGGGTTAAAATTGACTCAGAGGGGGAGGCCTCTAAAGACAAACAGCCTCCGCAGCGCATGAGGTTCTGCCAGATGGTCTATGAGGCCGCTAAGGGGAACTCCTTCGAGGCTGAGGTAGAGGACTACTCATGCCCCAATGCCATAATAACCCTCGGATATGAGGAGCCTGTATACGTGGACATCCAGCCCAGGATAAACCCTGCGAAGACCAAGGTCGTCAAGATAGGCCCTCTGGATGAACTCAAGGATCCTGACATCGTTTTAGCCATACTTAATCCTAAGCAGGTCATGGAGATTTCCTCCCTCCTGGAGGGAGTGGAGGCGCGCTTTAAGGGCAGCATGGCTGTGTGTGGTGAAGGGGTTGCCATACCTTACACGGAGAACAGGCCCAACGTGACGTTTTTATGCGGCGGCGCAAGGACCTTCGGGGATTATAAGGACTCTGAACTCGTCTTTGGAGCCCCTGCCGAGACCTTCGCCAAGATGGCGGAGAAGATCCAGAACCTTTCCAAGACCTGCGCAGCTCTCTGCGGATGCCGGACCAGTGATATATCCCCCCATATCGTCAAGGCCTTTGAAAAACTCGGATTCGAAAAAGGCACTGACTACTTCTTCGGCCAGGTGGACGGCCAGAAGGTGAGGATATACCTTAACAAGGACTTTGGGGGCAGGATAAAATACGTGACCATCCACATCCCCATAAAGGGCGATGTCAAGGTAAAGGAACCCATGAAGGCAAAGAAGCGCGGCCCGTGGACAGACGTAAGCGTGACCTTCACAGTGGGCGAAACCTTAGACATCTACACCGGAAAAGGACTAAAAGAGGCTGTGCTAGACATAGTCCAGAAACTCAGGGAATCAAAATAAAGGTGAGGAATTGGAGTACAGATACAAGGACGCCATTATAATTAATCCCTTAATGCGCGGCGGCATAGTGCCGAAAGACGTCCAGGAGAGGCTCTTCAAGGAGGGCTGGACAGAGGTCGGCTACACCCTTTGCTTCGACTGTATCGAGGGACGGAGCAGCCTGATAACCAAGCCCCCGATAAAGAGGCACCTGGAGGATGTGGCAAAATTTTTTGGTGGAGACGTGGCAGAGCATACCTTCGGGTGCAGGGCCGCCCAGTATGCGGTAATGAAGGCGGCCAAGGAGGCTGCTGTTGAGAGGAAGCTGAAAAAGATCGTCATCGCTGACCCTAACAGCCATTACTCAACGAACATAGCTGCTGAGATGGCTGGGCTGCAGGTTGTGGAGCCCCCCCACACCGGCTACCCGGAGTACAAGGTAACCCTCGAGGCATATGAAGAGAAGATCGACGCGATTGGGGAGCCAGCCCTTGTCATGGCAACCCACGCCGATCCGTACTACGGGAACATTTCCCCCGTGGAGGAGCTGGGAAAGCTGTGCTACGAAAAGGAGATCCCCTTCCTCGTGAACGCCGCGTACACCGGGGGAGTGATGCCCATCAACATAAAGGACATTAAGGCTGATTTTCTGACCCTTTCTGCTCATAAAAGCATGGCCTCCCTCGCGCCTCTAGGATACCTTGTCACCACCTATGAGTGGAGCAAAAGAGTCTTCGCCGTATCCAAGGCCGCCCCTGACTGGACGGGTAGGGGATTCGGTAAAAAGATTCCTGGGCTCTTCGGATGCAGCGTTGGCGGATTGCCCCTGGCGAGCTCGATAATGTCTTTTCCCCTGGTTAAGAAGCGTGTTAAAGAGTGGCCCGAGTGGGAGAAAAAGATCAATGCCTTTATAGATAAGCTTGAGGAGATAGATGACCTAATGCTCCTGGGGGAGCGTCCTCACCGCCATCATCTTATGCACTTTGAGACCCCTGTTTTCTGGGAGATATCCAAGCACCACAGACGCAGAGGGTTTTTCCTAGCAGAGGAGATGTTCAGACGGGGGATAGTGGGGCTCCATAAGGGGCTCAGCAAGCACGTGAAGCTGAGCATCTACGGCCTCACAGATGAGGAGATAGAGAAAGTCGTGAATGCCTTTGAGGAAATAGCAGCTATGAAAGAATAAAGATAACCTACTTTCCCTTCTTCTTTCCGGATTTTGCTTTCTGCTCAGCCAAGTACTTCTCTATGGCTTTTCTTAGAACATCGGCGCTGAGATTGGAGCAGTGCCTTTTAATCGGGGGGAGCCCTCCCACAGCATTCTCTACGTCTTTCTTTGTTATTTTCATGGCTTCCTCAAGGGTTTTTCCCTTAGCCATCTCAGTTATCATGCTCGTGGTTCCAATGGCGGCGGCGCAACCGAAGGTCTCGAATTTTATGTCCTCTATGCGGTTGTCTTTGATCTTTAGATAGATGTACATAACATCCCCGCATACGGGATTGCCTCCTTTCCCTACTGCGTCCGGGTTCTCCATTCTGCCCATGTTCCGCGGATTGCGAAAATGATCTATGAGGGTTTTGCTGTACACTTTTATTCCTCCATAACGAAGTCTGTTTTAAATGGGGATATCTGCCTCAGACGCCCCACGACCTTTGGAAGGACCTCGAGGACATAATCCACCTCTTCCTTTGTGTTCTGCCTGCCCAGGGTCAACCTAAGGGAGCCGTGGGTCTCCTCTGGTTTAAGGCCTATCGCACTCAGCACATGACTCGGCTCAAGAGTCTTGGAGGAGCAGGCGCTCCCCGTGTTAGCAGCTATACCATAGAAGTCCAGTTCAAGGATGAGGGACTCTCCCTCAACGAAGAGAAAGACGAAGTTGGCATTGTTGGGGAGGCGCTTTTCCGGATGTCCGTTCAGCCTGGAGTTCTCTATGGCTAGGGCCCCTTTTATGAGCCTGTCCCTGAGACGGGTGAGTTTTTTAGCGTCTCTGTCCATCTCTTTCTCCGCTATTTCTGCTGCCTTACCAAGTCCCACTATCCCTGGAACGTTCTCAGTGCCTGAGCGCTTTCTAAATTCATGGCCACCGCCGTGGAGAAGGGGGTCCATCCTAACCCCTCTTCTCACGTACAGGGCACCAACCCCTTTAGGGCCGTATATTTTGTGAGAAGACAGAGATAACAGGTCCACATTCATTTTCTGAACATCCACAGGTATCTTGCCATAGGTCTGAACGGCATCGGTGTGGAAATATGCTCCGTGGTCTTTCACGATCCCTGCGAGCTCCTCTATGGGTTCGATGGTGCCTATCTCATTGTTGGCGTGCATTATAGACACTAAGATGGTGTCATCTCTGAGCGCCTCTTCGAGGCTTTCGGGTTTCACCAGCCCATGCTCATCTACAGGGAGGTAGGTTATTTCAAATCCCTGCTTTGCCAGCCACTCACATGGCTCCAGCACAGCGTGATGCTCTATCTTCGTAGTTATAATGTGCCGACCTTTCTTCCTGTTAGCGAAGGCCACTCCCTTGAGGGCTAAATTATTAGACTCTGTTCCCCCGGAGGTGAAGATGATGCCCTCGGGGGCGCCGTTGAGGAGCCTGGCGACCCTACCTCTAGCATCTTCCACAGCTTCCCTGGCCTCTAGGCCGGCTGTATATAGGGATGAGGGATTGCCGTACTTATCCGAAAAATACGGCTCCATGGCCTCAACTACCCTGGAGTCCACAGGGGTTGTGGCGGCATGGTCCATGTATACTTTCATAATTTTTTCACCTACCTGCAACTTTTACAAATGAAGTCCTCGAAGATCCCGGAAAAAGTCCGCGAGAACTCTTCACACGTTCTTATCATCGCCTTTCTTCCGTCTTCCGTTAGTTCGTAAACCTTCTTGCCTCTCCTGCCAATCTCCTTAACCGTGATGAGCTCGTTTTCCTCCAGCCTCTGCAGGGTGGGATAAAGGGTTCCCTGCTCCACCTTTGTAGTTTTTATCTTGTTAAGCTGACGCATTAGCTCATAACCATGCATCGGTTTCCTCCCCACCAGCCATAGTATCTGCATCTGCAGAACGCCCAGGTCATAATTCTGGTCTTTATGTCTCTTAACCGACATGTCGGTCAATATACATGTATTCTTGCTATTTAAGCTTTTTCCCGTACATCTCCGGCGCCTGAAAAGCACGTCTTTGGCCGAAAAATTTATATATGTTAAATTAGGCTAACCTAATTAGGTTTACCTAATTGGAGGAACAACATGATAGCCAGTTTCGTGATAACCTTTAGAGAAGCTCTCGAGGCCGCATTGGTGATAGGCATAATAGCGGCATATCTAGCTAAGATTGGAAGAAGAGACCTAAATAAACATCTGTACATCGGCGCAGGAGCTGCGATTCTCGCCAGCATTGGGGTCAGCATACTGTTCATGACTGTTTATGGTGGCCTAGAAGGCAGGGCAGAGAAATTATTTGAAGCCGGCGCATCCCTAACCGCCGTGGCTGTATTGACTTATATGATATTCTGGATGGCCCAGAACTCCCAGCAGATCAAAGGGGAGCTCCAGGAAAAGGTTCACCTATCCATATCCAGAGGACAGGTCTTCGGCATAACCCTCCTCGCCTTTGTAGCAGTTTTTAGAGAAGGGGTTGAGACAGTGCTCTTCCTTGGCACCCTGGCCATGAGGTCCCCAATGGAAACTTTAACGGGCTTTGCCCTGGGTGTTTCTACTGTCTTAATCCTGGCCGTGCTCATGTTTCGAGGGGTCTACCGCCTGGATCTGAGGAAGTTCTTCAAGTATACCAGCGCCCTCCTGATAGTCTTTGCCGCGGGACTCACGGCTTATGGGGTTCACGAACTCAACGAAGCTGGCATTGTTCCGCCTGTCATAGATCCCCTGTGGGACATCAATCCTCCTGTCAATCCCGATGGCAGCTATCCAGTCTTCCACGAAAAAGGCGCTGTGGGATCTATCCTTAAGTCTCTAATAGGCTATAACGGCAATCCATCCCTCACAGAGGTCCTTGCCTACATCGCCTACTGGCTTATAATCGGCAGCTATGTCCTCAGGATCTACCGACCAAAACCAACTCCGGCCGGGGTACATGAATAATGCAGCTGAGCGAAAACGTGGAGGAATACCTAGAATTCCTCTACATGGTTGAAGAGAAAGGAAGGAAAAAGGCCAGGATAAACGAAGTGGCCGAAGGTCTAGGGATTTCTCCCCCCAGCGCTGTTCAGATGCTTCAGAAAATGGAGCGGGACGGCCTGGTTAAGTACGAGGTAAGGGTGGGTGTGGCCCTTACATCCAAGGGACGGAATCTTGCCAGGAACGTGATCCGTAACCATCGCCTGGCGGAGCTGCTCCTAAAGGACATCCTCGGCATCAATGTAGACGAGGAGGCTGTGTGCGCCCTGGAGCACCACATAAGTGGGAAGATAGCTAATGCGGTATGCACCCGGCTTAATCATCCCAGGAAATGTCCCCATGGAAATGATATTCCCTTAGGAAGCTGCTGCAAATAAGGGGGATTACTTTTGCACGGCCACGGAGAACGCCTTGAGATAAAGGAGGACCTAGAGCAAATCATACTCGTTGGCAATCCCAACGTAGGCAAAAGTGTTATCTTCTCCCTATTAACCGGCAAATATGCAACTGTCTCAAACTATCCCGGCACAACGGTGGAGGTGGCCTACGGCACCACAACCATAGGGGATAAGGAGTTTTTATTGATAGATACCCCTGGCGTAAACAGCTTGATACCCCTCTCAGAAGACGAGAAAGTCACCAGGGACATCCTTTTAAAAGAAACGCCAAGGGCCGTTATACAGGTGGCTGATTCTAAAAACCTCAGACGCGCTCTTCTCTTGAGCGTTCAGCTGGCAGAGATGAGCCTTCCCCTGGTGTTTGTCTTGAACATGTATGACGAGGCAAAGAGCAGGGGAATAACCATAGACCATCGCAGGCTTGAGGACGTCCTGGGAGTTTCTGTTATCCAGACGGTTGCCACAAGAAAGGAGGGAATCGACGAAGTTAAAAGCAAAGCCCTTACAGCTAGGAACTCCAGCCTTAGGGTGGATTATGGACCCGAACTCGAGGAGAGCATCGAGAAAGTCTCTAAACTCCTTCCCGAGAGCAGGGCCAATAGAGCTATCGCCCTCATGCTCCTCTCCGGCGACACGACCCTCACCCACTGGCTCCATTCGAACCTCAGCCACGAAGCAATTGAAGAAATAGAAGAGCTGGTTAGGGAGTGTCAGCGAAAACACCGGGGCAGCATATACTACTTCGTTAATAAAAGACGCCTAGAGTTTATAAAGAAAATCCTTGATGATGTCTTCGAATACAGGGGACCCCAAGAAAGCACCTATTTAGAGACCGTGGGAAAACTCAGCATGGACCCTGTATGGGGGATACCCGTCCTGCTTGTCGTCCTGGCTTTTATGTATGCCTTTGTGGGCTATTTCGGTGCTCAGATATTGGTAGATTTTATAGAGGGGGTGATCTTCGGAGAGTACATCAACCCATTTTTCACAGATGCCTTCGCCTTGATCCCTGTGGCTTTAATCAGAGAGCTGTTCGTTGGGGATTACGGCATAATAACAATGGCCCTAACCTATTCAATAGCGATTATCCTCCCGATTGTGGGTACTTTTTTCATAGCCTTCGGTATCCTCGAGGACTCGGGCTACCTTCCACGGCTCGCGATAATGGTTAACAAGATCTTTAATAGGATGGGGCTGAACGGGCGGGCCGTTTTGCCCATGGTCCTTGGGCTGGGATGCGACACCATGGCTACCCTGACCACGCGAATCCTTGAAAGCCGTAAAGAAAGAATAATCGTCACCCTCCTCCTGGCCCTAGGCGTCCCCTGCTCTGCCCAACTGGGGGTTATTTTAGGGGTCCTGGGAGGCCTCTCCCTTGCTGCCGCGGTTCTATGGGCGGGAATAGTTGTTTCGGTACTCTTCAGCGTGGGCTATCTGGCCTCTAAAGTGGTTCCTGGAAAGACGTCTGACTTTATATTCGAGATACCTCCCCTGAGGGTGCCCCAGGTGTCAAATATCGCAGCTAAAACAGTCGCCAGGGTGGAGTGGTACCTCAGGGAAGCGGTGCCTTTGTTTATTCTGGGAACTCTGCTCCTGTTCACCCTTGATAAGCTGGGCGCCCTTATCCTGCTGGAAGACCTCGCATCCCCTGTCGTCACCGGTCTCCTCGGGCTTCCACCCCAGGCAACAGAGGCATTTATCGTAGGATTCCTGAGAAGGGATTATGGTGCCGCCGGGCTGTTTACCCTGGCAAAGGCAGGCATGATGGATCCCGTGCAGGTCCTAGTCAGCCTCGTCACGATAACTTTATTTGTTCCCTGTATAGCGAACTTTCTCATAATAATAAAAGAGAGAGGGATCAAAACGGCTATGGCTATAGTAGGGTTCATTTTTCCCTTCGCCTTCCTGGTTGGTGGGATAGTGAACTTTGTGCTGCGCAGCCTGGAGGTGACTCTGTGAATGAAGGATGTTGGAGAAAACAAGATAGATGAGCTCTTGGAGCTGATATGGACTCTGAGTGAAACAGGAAATGATAGCCTGAACTCGGTGCTGGCTGATACAGAGGAAGAGGATGCTGAAAAAGCCCTCGAGGAGATGGAGAGAAGAGGCCTGGTGGAAATATCTGGAGAAAGGATATCCCTCACAGAAAAGGGCCGAACCATGGCCAGAGGCATTATCCGCCGTCATAGACTAGCGGAGAGACTGTTCTCCGACGTCCTCGGACTTGAGGACAAGTTTATCCATGCAGAAGCCTGCAAATTTGAGCACATTCTTAGCCCGGAGGTTACTGAGAGCGTTTGCACATTCCTCGGTCATCCGCCCCTATGTCCTCACGGCAACCCGATTCCTAAGGGGAAGTGCTGCGCCAGATTTACAAAGAAGATGAAGCCTCTGGTAATGCCCCTGAAAGAGCTAGAGCCGGGAGAAGAGGGAAGGATAACATTCATAGCCCCTAAGGAGCACGCACGTCTGGATAAGCTCAGCTCCCTAGGTGTCGTCCCCGGGAGCACAGTCAAGCTTCACCAAAAACAGCCCTCCTACGTAATAAGGGTTGGGGAGACCGACCTGGCCTTGGACGAGGATATTGCCAGCGAGATATTCGTAAAGAAAAAAGTCATGGAATAGCCCTTAAAAAATTAATCACGGCCCCCAGCCTGAGGTCGTAAAGAAGAGAAGCCTCCACGAATCCAGAGAAGAGGCACTCGCTGCATCCCCTGCTCCGCTCTCTGTTAGCGGCGGCGAATGGAGAACTCCAGATCTCAGGGAGGGTGGCCTCCTTTACAGTCCCAACACACCCATACTTTGAGCAAGGGATGTTTACTCTGCCGTCTGGCTCCAGCAAAAGAAGAAATCTCCCCACGCTGCAGCGGTAGTTGTTTTTTCCTGGAACGAAGTTTTTCATTAGCTCAAGATATATGTACGAATTGCCTATCCTGTAGCCCTTTCTTTTAAGGGCCCGGATCTTATCAACGGCTTCGCGGTACTCCTTGATTCCGCTGACTCTGAGGTCTTCGTACTCTGGAACTCCCGATAAAGGGTGGACAGGCTCGAAGGTTATGGTCACGCCTAAACGCTGGGATAGGTGAACCAGGGAATCCACCTCCCCCAGGTTATACCTGCAAAGGACACAGTTTATCCCTGTCTTCACCCCCAGAGCAGCAGCAGATTCTATTCCCTTGACTACTTTTGCATAGGCGTCTATCCCCCTTATCCTGCGGTAGGTTTCTCCTATCCCGTCCATAGAGACTATGAGGTAATCTAAGTAATCTGAGAACTCATCCAGCCTCTCGTCAAGGAGAACCCCGTTGGTGATAAGAGCCACCCTCATGGAGTTATCCTTGGCATATGCCAGGAGCTCGGGAAGGTCTTTCCGCAGCAGCGGCTCCGTTCCCCAGATGTTGTACATGACAGCGCCCATCTCGGAGGCCTGGGAGATTATGTCGAAGACCTCGTCTTTTTCTAGCACCGGGTTCTTCTCTTTGATTCTCCAGAAGGGGCAGAAAACACACCTTAGATTGCATTCATAGTTTACCCTGTGACAGAGCACAAGAGGCGTTGGCGAAAAGAGTCTTGCCCTGAGAATCCCCTTTAATGCCTTGATGTGGAACTCCATGGCCTTCCTATTTTCTCCTCATGCACCAGGTCGTTCAATGGGCGCCTAGGAGTTATATCTGGCTCTTCCCCAGGGTAACCGATAGCCATAATTGCAACAGGGGTCAATTCGCCCTTGGCTGCCACGATCTCGGACACCGCTGAGGAGTCGAAGGCTCCAACCCATACGCTTCCAA
>JALUUU010000008.1 GCA_027021185.1 archaeon
GCTGCCCATATTCGCGTGGCCGATGTCGAAAAGGAATTTTGCGCCATGGACTGCCTCGAATATCTTCGTGAAGTCCTCGACTGAAAAAGCCCTCTCATCCAGGTTTTCCACCGCAAGAACCATCCCCCGATCCGAGGCATGGCGGACTATCTCTTTGAGGGAGGCGATGTTTTGCTCCAGTTTGTCCTGGTAGAGGCCCTTGGGCTTGTGGATGTGAAGACCGACTAGGGAGCAGCCGAGCTCCGCAGCCGTTTCCAGGACAATTAGGGTTTCCTTCATATATGCCCTGCGGATCTCTGGGTAAGGATGGCCCACGTAGAAGTACCATGGCACATGGGCCAGGGGCGGATGGTTGAAGGTGGATAGAGCGTCTTTAATCGCCTTTTTGGCGGTGATAAGCCTCTCGGGCAGCGCCCCAGGGCCTTCTATGGCCAACTCGGCAAAATCAAAGCCCCATGAGGCAAAATTCTGGATTTCTGCCATTACATCCTTCTCTGGATTGTTCATAGCCCCCAGATGCATGATTTATGGTTCATTGAGGGAAATATAAAAATTTTCGGGGTTGCAAGAATTTTTTTAAACATTAATAATTTCCATATATCCGGAAGAGGGCTTCGGACTCGTTTTGAAACCCTTCTTTTATCTGGAGGTGAAAATGGCCGAAAAGATGGAAATACGATGTCCCTACTGTGGCAAAGCCTACGCAGAAAGCATGGTGGTAGGTAAGATTAGGACATTCCATCGAGGAGTCCGATCCATCTATGAGGTGGCCCTCTGCTCCTGTGGTAAAACTTTCAGGGGAAATATCCTGGAAGAAAAGAAGCTGAAATGAAGAAAGTCAGCAGTAAACGGGAGGAACTTAAAACAAGGCGCAAGGCCATCCTTCAGAGCGGAAAGAAGTTCCAGCTGTGGGGCATCGCCCTGGCCTTCATAGGGATAGGCCTCTCTATGATGGGCTTCGTGATAGGGGTTTTCATCTACTTCTTCGGCTTCGGGCTCATGATCTTTTCCTTGCTGTCCCACTTCATGGCGTGGCGCCTTAAGAAGAAGATCAAGGGAACCTGAGACTGCCCAGGGTGGAGAATCTTAGGGCACCTGCGTCACTGCTTATGCCGAGAACCTTCAGTTCGTCCACATCCACGTAGTTTTTAAGGATCGGGGAAAGCAGCTCCATGGGCGGAATAACATTCACCTCGCTTCCCTGCGCCAGGGGCGAGAACGCAGGGAGGACCAGTATTTTTCTGCCGTCCCTCATCCTCCCATGCAGAAAGCAGGGGATTTTCTCCTTAACGCCTATTTCGTCGAATATGGCCACCGCGGGGTGCTCATGGGCGATGACCACGTTTTCCGCCTCACCGGCTCCGAAGTCTACAGGAACCTTATGGCCATGGATGAAGTAGTAGCCCCCCACGGTGTATTCCTCCACCAAGTCCACACCCCGTCTTTTAGCCGGAGAAATAAGGAAGTTGTCGTGGTTGCCCCTCACCAACGTCACCTCATCAAAGCTGTCCTGGAGAAAGTCCAGCATCTCCCCTATTTCCTTGTACTCCCTGTATCCTCCCCTGGAAAACTCGTGCTTGAAGTCTCCGTTGACTATTATTCTCCTGGCTCTTTTTTTCTCCAGTATTCCCCTCATCATATCCCGCTCTTTTTTGAGCTGTATCCTCGGCAAAAACAGCCCCTGCTCCACCATGGCCTCCTCATATCCGAGGTGCAGCTCTGCCAGGACTATAGAGTCAACGCTCGGTATGTAAGCCGCGGGATAGGGCTCGATGACCTCAATTTCTCCGTAAAGCTTCACATCATATAGCTGAGGGTTACCGTCTCAAAAATAGGGCTGATCAATCCTTTCTCAGTTTTTGGTACAGCGACGCCTGCAGGGCATGGTAGCGGAGCATTCCCTCGACGCTGCGCTGGTCAAGGGTTACGTCGTCGAAAGACGCGAGTCTCTCAGAGTAGAGGGCATAGGGGGAGCTCCTGGAAACAACCCTGCATGAGCCGCTGTGAAGCCTCAGCTTGACTTTTCCCGTTACCCTATCCTGGGTCTTGTCTATGAAGGCATCCAGATCGATGCGCAGAGGCTCAGTCCAAAGCCCGTTATATACAAGCTCGCTCCACTCCTGTTCCACCGCGGCCTTGAACTTCAGCTCCAGGCGGGTAAGCACCAGGTGCTCCAGCTGCTTATGTGCCTTAATCAGGGCAACTGCTGCGGGGCACTCGTAGTTCTCCCTCGCCTTTATACCGAGGATCCTATCCTCTATCATGTCTATCCTTCCGACCCCGTGGCTCCCGGCGATGGCATTCATCCTCTCCACGAGCTCCACGGGGGAAAGCTTCTCCCCATTCAGGGCGACCGGGACGCCCTTTTCGAATTCGACCTCCACATCCTCTGCCTCCTCCTTCGTTACCTTGGTCCACTGGTATATCTCCTCCGGGGGCACCGCTGACGGGTCCTCGAGGATGCCTCCCTCGATGCTCCTGCCCCAGAGGTTCTCGTCCACGCTGTAGGGTTTGTCGATCTCCACGGGCACGGGGATGCCCATTTTCTTGGCGTATTTAATGCTATCCTTCCTGGTCAGGTTAAGCTCCCTCACAGGGGCAATAATCTCCATCTCAGGGGCCAGGCTCCGAAAGACGGCCTCGAAGCGGAACTGATCGTTGCCCTTACCCGTTGCTCCGTGGGCTAGGGCCTCGGCTTCCTCTTCCTTTGCCACCTCCACAACCTTGGTGGCTATAAGGGGCCTGGCCAGGGCGGTGCTCAGGGGGTATCCCTCGTAGGAGGCATTTGCCTTTATAGCCCTGAATATGTATTCCCTGGCGAACTCTTCTTTGGCGTCGATGGTGATGTGCCTCACAACCCCGAGCTTTTCTGCCTTCTCCTCGGCCTCCCTCAGCTCGTCTTGGGCCACGCCAACGTCCACCGTTACGGTGACCACATCGCAGGCGTATTTATCCTGTAGAAGCTTCACGCAGACGCTCGTGTCCAGACCACCGGAGTATGCCAGTACAGCCTTCATCATCTTATCCCCGTAAAAACGCGGTAATACCTTGAATTGCGTTTATTTAAAATATTTCGGTTACTGGCCTGAAATTCCCTTAGGACCCATCAGGTTAGATGAGAGATTATAAGGCCTCTGAAACTCCTTGTTCTATAGTGCCAGGCTACCTGCCGACGCGGCAGGATCATCTTAAGCGATCTCTACAAAATAGTGCTCCTTTAAGGAAGAGGGTTTAATCTATTTCCTCGCAAAATCCTCCAGCCTCAGCTCGTGAACATGTCCCCTGTAATAATCCTCAAGGGACCGTATCTCCACCTCGCCTCTCAGCACGCTGTCTATGGCTTTCACAGCCGCCTCTGCACCTGTCACCGTGGTTATGTAGGGTATCCCCAGGTCTACCGCGTGCCTCCTTATGTAGAAGCCGTCTGTATAGGGCACCTTGCCGACAGTTGGGGTGTTGATGATTAGGTCCACGCCTTTGCCGCGAATGATGTCGAGGATGTTGGGGGAGCCCTCGCTTATCTTCTTTATTTTCTTGGCGTGTATGCCCGCCTCAGCGAGCACGCTGGAGGTCCCCTCCGTTGCCAGGATTTCGAAGCCTAGCTCATTCAGTCTCTTTGCCACGGGAAGAAGCTTCATGGCGTCACTTCTCCTGGCGGAGATGAAGATCTTTCCTTTCTTGGGGAGCATGTTCCCGGCGGCCAGCTCTGCCTTATAGTATGCCCTGCCGAAGTCGAAGTCTATACCCATCACCTCTCCGGTGCTCTTCATCTCAGGCCCCAGTACCGGATCAACCCCAGGCAGCTTGATGAAGGGAAAGACGGCCTCTTTCACGGCCACATGTTTTATCCTGCGCATCCCCAGGTAGCCAAGCTCCCTCAGGGTCTTACCGAGCATGACCCTGGTCGCCACCTTCGCCAGGGGAACCCCTATTGCCTTGCTTACGTAGGGCACGGTCCTGCTAGCTCTGGGATTTGCCTCCAGGACATACACGACCTCGTCTTTGACGGCACACTGTAGGTTAAGCAGCCCGATTACCTGGAGCTCCTTGGCCAGCTTTATGGTGTACTCCTTAATCTTCCCTATTACTTCCCTGCTCAGGTTCTGGGGCGGCAGGACACACGCGGAGTCTCCGCTGTGCACCCCTGCATGCTCTATGTGCTCCATTATGCCGCCTATGAACACATCCCTGCCGTCGCTGACCGCGTCCACATCCACCTCCACAGCTTCTTTCAAGAACTTGTCCACCAGCACAGGGTGCTCCTCGCTCACGTCGATGGCTTCCTTCATGTACTCCTCGAGCTGGACTTCGTCGTACACGACCTCCATGGCCCTGCCCCCGAGGACATAGCTCGGCCTTACGAGGACAGGGTAGCCTATCCTGGAGGCTATCTCTTTTGCCTCCTCCACGGAGTACCCCGTACCGTATGGGGCCTGGGGAATGCCCAGCTTCTTCAACACCCTGGTGAACCTCTCCCTGTCTTCCGCCCTGTCGATGTTATCAGGAGAGGTGCCAAGGATCCTGATCCCCCTCCTGGCCAGGGGCACCGCGAGATTCAGGGATGTCTGCCCGCCAAACTGAACGATAACCCCCTCAGGCTGCTCTTTATCGATGATGTTTAGCACGTCTTCCAGGGCCAGGGGCTCAAAGTACAGCTTGTCGCTGGTATCGTAGTCAGTGGAAACGGTCTCAGGATTGTTG
>JALUUU010000009.1 GCA_027021185.1 archaeon
AGCCATTTCTATCTCACCTCACGTGCCTCAGCACCACTAGGGAATTCTTTATTCCCTGAGTGAAGAACATCCCCACTGGGTGGATGAGTTTGCTGAAGGGTAGGGAAATCAGGAGCATCTGCACCAAGAAAAAGTGTATTAGAAACACTGTGCTATCTGGTGGCGATATCGGCTGGAAGGCGAAAATGCTTCCAAGGAATGTCCTCATCTCCCCTATCTCAGTATAAGGCTTCGCCACGAAGCGCATGTAGTTCCCCGCTATGGCTATTCCAAGGAGCCATATGAGCACTAGGTAGTCTGCCAGATTGCTCATATTGCGTACTGTGGTTTGGGTTATGCGCCTTATCAGCAGGTAAAGAATAGCCGAGATGAAGAGCACGCCCACAGCTCCCCCGAGAACCTTAGATAGGGCATTAATCCCCTCTGGAGAGAAACCAACGGCCATGAGCACTTTATCTGGGAACTCGGTGAAGAGCCTCAGGTGCCCGAAGAAGATAAGGAGAAGCGCCACATGAAAGGGCCACGCCCCTATCCAGAGGTTTCTGTCGTTTTTGAGGAGAGCCGGGAAAAAAAGGATCTCACTCGCAATTATTTTAAGCTGCTCAGTCCTCGACTTCGGGTAAGTCACACTCAATGGAAAAGGAACCTGGACCTTGAGCCATCCAATTATTCGATAAATCATCCCCCCAACAAACACCACAATGGTGATATACGGCAAAATGTTTGCAACGAAAACCGAGACCGCACCCATGTCATCACCTCTACTCTTCTAATAATTAACTGCCTTGAAATCACGTTTCCTATAAGATATAAAACTTTTGGGAAATGAATTCCCAACTGTTAGGAATTTTTCTTTTCATAATTACGTTGTTATTAAAAAAGTCTTAATATCGAACATGTTCGGGGCAAATAATATGCCAGCTAGTTAATCATTCCATTAGTGCAGGGTGACAAGATATGAAAGACTTCCCCGATATAGAGGAGAACCTAAAAAATGTTGAGACAAAGATAGCCGTATTAAGCGGGAAGGGTGGGGTTGGTAAGAGCACGGTAGCCGCTAATTTAGCTCTGGCTCTGGCCGCCAAGGGAAAGAAAGTTGGGCTCTTGGACGCGGATCTCCATGGCCCCTCAATTCCCAAAATCCTGGGTATAGAGTCCGGAAAGCTGACTGCTAACGGTACGAAAATAGAGCCCGTGAAGCTAAACGGATTAAAGGTCTCCTCTGTGGGTTTCATGCTAAAGGAGAAAGATGCCCCCGTTATATGGAAGGGGCCTATGAAGATAGGGGCGATAAGGGATTTCCTGGGCAGCATCGCCTGGGGAACCCTGGACTACCTTATAATAGACCTCCCCCCGGGCACGGGTGACGAGGCATTAAGTATCGCCCAGTTAATACCTGACCCTAAGGGTGCCGTAATTGTGACTACGCCTCAGGAGATCGCCCTTCTCAACGTTAAGAGGTCCCTGAACTTTGCTCGAATGCTTAATCTCCCCATTATTGGGGTCCTGGAGAACATGAGCGGTTTTATATGCCCCCACTGCGGCAAAGAAAGTCCCCTCTTCAAAACCGGGGGCGGAGAAAAAATCGCCAAAGAATTCGGGGTCCCCTTCCTGGGCAGGATACCCCTCGACGGCAAGATAGTGGAAGCTGAGGATGCCGGCGAACCCTATCTCACGAAGCACAGGACGAGGGACTCTGCAAGGGCTTTTATTGAGATAGTTCACAGGATAGAGAAGATCACTAACAGCCTCCGGATAAAAAGGTTGAGAGAAGAGGAGGACATAATGAAGGGTTCACTGGAGGAGAGGGTTGAGAAGGCTCTTGACAAAGCCAGGCCAACCCTCCAGCGCGACGGAGGAGGAATTAAGCTGATAGGGATAGACGAAAAAGCGGGAGTGGTAAGGGTATCCCTGCAAGGCGCCTGCGCAGGATGCTCCTTCGCCCATACCTCCACCCTCAAGAACATCGAGGGATTGGTTAAAAGGTATGCCCCCGAAATAAAGAAGGTGATTGCTGATTGAAGAAAGTTTCATGGTCCCTGGATCTAGAGGACGAGGAATACGTCAGAGACAAGAGCAAAATCATGCGAGATGCTAGGTGGGCGATAGAGATAACCTCCCCAGGCAGGCATGTTAATCTCGTTACGCCCGCGAGTCATGGAGAGCCCATGGAGCTTATCCATCAACTTACAGAGGAATACGGGGATAAGATAGAGGTAGAGTTTGTTGACCAGTGTGGATGCGGGGGATACGTTACCAAGGTGACAATCCTCAAGAAGTAGGTCCAGGATGGGTGAGGAGAGGGTTTCCCAGGCCTCTAAAGGAACCCCGTGTTTATTTCACGTCCTCGTGAATCCTTTTTCATCTTACCCTTTCTTACATAGGCTGGCTCAGCCTTTAAGCTCCTTGAGTTTTTCCTCGCCCACGCATTTATCGGCGAACTCGCACCAGTTGATGCAGAGATTGCTTCTGTCTTTTCTAACTATTGTGCCGCATTCCTCGCATTCAGCCTGAACCTCGTCGCTCCAGATCTCCACCTCAGCTTTGCACTTGGGGCAGAGAACGTACTCTGGCTTTGGGCGCTTTATCTCAGAGCTTCCAGGGCAGGATATCTTAAGTTTGAAGTCCTCCATTTCAGAGATGGCGAGGATATTAACGTCTTTAAAGACCGAACATGTTCGGGGAAACCATGATTAGCTCATCCTCCCAATGGATATCCCGTGATAAAATGACGACGATAGACGTAAGAGGATGGCCGCCCGCGGAGAGACATCCCGCGATATTTGAGAAATTTAACTCCCTAAAACCTGGGGAAACCCTTACCTTGATCAACGACCACAACCCAGAGCCTTTGTATTATCAGATGAAGGCCACACGGGACGACTTTGACGCAGAGGCTTACACCGTCGAGGAAGAGGCTCCGGGCAAATGGGTGGCAAAGCTCAAGAAGAAATAATGAATGACATCAGCTCTGCGATAGAGAGGAACTTGGAAAGAATGCATGGTTGTTCTGATCGGGCCGTTGATGCGGTGGCTCAGAGAAACTGGGCTCTGGTTATCCAGGGAACCATCGGAGTTGCTGAAGAGTTCCGAAAAGTAATGGAGCTCTGTGGAGAAATCCCTGAAGGCGAGAGAGGAGAGTACGTTCTGAGGTGCGGCCGGGAACACCACCTAGCCAAAGGGAAAATCGCAGCGGCATTGAAGAAAGCTTTTGAGGGTGAGAAATGAAGATAACATTACTAGGGAGACCCGGATGCCCCACATGCGCCAAGCTTGAGATGGATACAATCAACGCCTTGGCCCAACTCAATATTGAGGCCGAGGTGGAGCACATTTACGATCCAGCGGCCGTTAAGGAGTACAATGTTCTTCCCCCCGCCTTTATCCTCGACGGCAGGGTAAAGGCGGCTGGCAGAGCACCGAGCATAACAGAGATAAAGGCAATACTTTCTAATACCCCCAAGGAGAAAGACAGCTCCCAGGGTTGTCCATACTGCAAATAGGAGGTAGAAAATGAGCGATATAAAATGTAGCAACTGTGGAAGAGACGATAACGAGGAGAAACTGTTAAAGTTCCGTCATAAAGGCAAGGAAGACTACGTCTGTGTACACTGCCTGCCCTACTTTATCCACGGATGACGGACTGGAGCATGATTGTCCCCACCCTTATGCTGTGGCTCCATATAATGGCAGCTATCGCCTGGGTAGGGGGCATGATTTTCCTAACCCTCGTGGTGGTGCCAGTTGAGCGGGGCATAGCAGATCCGAGGCTCCGATATGACTTAGTCAATAAAATTGGGGTCAGGTTTAAATACCTCGGTTGGGGGAGCATATTCATCCTCATCGCTACTGGGACGTATAACATCCTCCAGAAGGTCTCCTCCTGGGATGACCTCGTGGCAACTGGATATGGAAAGACCCTGTTAGTTAAGCTCGTTATTGTTTCTGTTATGTTCTCGTTGAGTATTCTTCACGATTTTTTCCTAGGGCCAAAGCTGGTTCAGGTAGGGAAAAAAGAGAGGACCAAGCTGGAAAGTCTGGCTCGTGTCGTGACCATCCTGGCCAGGGGAAACTTACTCTTAGCCTTAATAGTAATACTGTTGGCAGTCTCCCTGAGAAGAGGCGGTATTTTTTAGAAGTGCTGTTGAGGTTTCTTGATTCTCTAAGGTCTGGGCGCTATCGTTGCGAGGATGACCATTTTTTCCTCTGCCTTCATTCCATGGGGCTCTTCCCTGGCATAGGTAACTATTGTCCCCGGTCCTGCTTTTACTTCTTCTTTATCGGTTACGAGGCTGCCCCTGCCTTTGAGCACGTGTAGCATGACCTCCGAAGTGCTC
The DNA here is from genome assembly GCA_027021185.1 of archaeon. GTDB lineage: Archaea > Hydrothermarchaeota > Hydrothermarchaeia > Hydrothermarchaeales > JALUUU01 > JALUUU01. Next base: position 4,338 of record JALUUU010000009.1, read on the forward strand.
ACGTGAATAGGGATTTCCTGGCCCTCATTTAGGCAAAAAAGCACAATCCGCATTACTTCCGAATCATACACGATCTTGGCGACGGGGTACTCCTCTGAGTACTCCTCCATTTCATCTAAGTTAACTCTCTCCATGTTATCACTCTAAGCCAAGGATCTTTTTTCCCTCGGGGGAGATCTTGTCCACACTCCACTGAGGCTCCCAGACGAGCTCCACCTCTGCTTTTTCAACCCCCTCCATCTCTTCTAGCTTTTCTTTAACGTTTTTGGTTATCACGGAGTGCATTGGGCAGCCTGGGGCAGTGAGGGTCATGGTGATTCTAACAGTTGTGCCTTTTATGTCGATTCCGTATACTAAGCCC
>JALUUU010000010.1 GCA_027021185.1 archaeon
CGTATATGTGGAGATCGTTTTTTCGACCGGCAAAGGACATAGTCTGCAGAAGACCGGGCAGGCCGAGAAAGTGGTCTCCATGGAAGTGAGTAATGAATATCTTGTTTACCCGCATGTAGCTTACTCTAGAGTGGATGAGCTGCCTTTGGGTGCCTTCTCCGCAGTCCCACAGAATCACCTCATCTCGGTATCTCAGGGCAATGGCCGAGTGGGCTCTGTCCACGCTCGGTACAGCCGCAGTTGTGCCTAGAAAAACTATCTCCATCATTTTCTTATCACCAGGATCTTTCTTGTTAAAGCGGCATGCACCCTGTCGAAGTGGGTTTCTACGATGGTGAACCCTGAATCTACCGCATATTTCTCTGTTTCGATTTTCTCTGGCGAGAGCACGCAGGCAAAGCCCCCTTTTTTAAGTACTCCGTAGAAAGATGAGAAGGCCTCCTTGTAAAGCTTATCCAGGGAGAGTCCGCCAGTGCTCGCGGATATGCCATAGGGCGGGTCAGTGGCGATGGCGTCGAAACTGTTGGGGTACTTATCCAGGAGCTGCCGGGCGTCACCCACTTCTAAATGAAAATCCCTGATGCCATAGTGTTCCAGGTTTTTCCTGCAACCTTTAACCATTTCAGAATTTATGTCGCATCCATATACTTTGGCTCCTATGAGGCCTGCCTCTATAAGGAAGCCCCCTGTTCCACAGAAAGGGTCCAACAGCTTTTTTCCACCCTTAATCCTGGTCAAATTTACCGCTGCTCTGGCGATTTTCGGCAGCAGGACTCCCGGGTGGAAGAATGGCCTGGTTTTAGGATGCCTGCGAGAATACTCCTCCCTCGGAACAGCTAATGGAAGTTTTCGACCCAGAACAAAGCGGTCAGCCAGAAAACCCACAATCAAGCTTTCAGGGGCCGATAGGTCCACATCCAAACCCAGAGATGTGCCTATCTCTTTTTCAAGGACGTCCCTGCGGAGATCTCTCCATCTCCCCCGGATCCTTCGAACCCTAACAGCCACGGGAGGGGTTAATAACCGAGAAACCTTCCGTGCGAGGTCTGTGATTTCCCGGAGATCTGGCGCGCATTCACCTAGGAACTCATATATCCCATGGCAAAGAGCTAGACGCTCCGCCACTCCGGCTATACTGGAGGCCTCAACCACTAGAACCTGATCATAGCTGTGCAGTACTATGAAGTCTATGTCAAGGGCTTCAAAAACTGCCAAAACCTCAGCCTTTGGGAGGGTTCTATTAGACCCTAAAAGGTGAAATAGATACTTTTCCAAGTCGAAAACCTCTTTGCAAGCTGGATAGGGCTTTTAACGTAAGGCAGGTTAATCCAGGGCAGAAGACAGCAAGGGCGACACGGTGATAAAGCTGATCTCTGAGGGTATTGTATTGGTGGCGATGACGTCAATGGCTCCTGTGGTGAAGAGCCTCGTTACGATATTGCCTGTTAAAACGGGATGAACACATCCCACGAGGACATTTGAAGCTCCCTGCTCCCTCAGTATTCTTATAGCCTCCAGCATGGTGCTGCCGGAGTCTATCATGTCATCCACAAGAATGACGTCTTTATCTTTCACGGCGATGCTCTTGGGCATCATCTCGACCTTCCCCGGGCCCAGCCTGTTCTTAACCAGGTAGTCATGGTCGCACTTCACCCTACCTGCCACCTCTTTAGCCATGTACTCGGCGCCTTCATCCGGGGCGATCACCAATGGAGCCTCTAGCTCGTGGCATTTGAAATATTCCCCGAGGATAGGCGACGCGTCCAGATTTCGCGCCTCAACGTCGAAGAACTTTAGTATGTGCTCCTCGTGGATGTTAACCGTTATCAACTCGTCACAGCCCATGGAGATGTGTTTAGCCACAACCCTGGAGCTCAGAGCCTCGCCTGGGTGGAATAGCTTATCCTGTCTGCCATATGCCATGTAGGGTACGACGGCCGAGATCCTCTTCGCCCCCAGATCCTTTAGGGTCTCCATAAGGGTAATCAGCTCCAGAATGTTGGCATCCTGGGGTCTGGACATGGATTGGACCACTGCGCAATCCTTTCCCTTTACTTCGCTGTGAATCCTGAGGTAGCGCTCGCCGTCAGGAAATTTTTTTATTGTTACTTCTCCCAGTTCAATTCCTAACTCATCCACCAGCTCCCTCCCAAGGACTTGGCAGACGGAGCCAGGAAAAAGGATGTCCACCATACCACAACAATCTAAGAATTTGATATATAAATCTTAGTAAAGGTATATAAGGGGGGAGAGGGAATAATCAAAATGGGCGTTATGGAAGTCATGGATTTCAAGTCCACAAAGGACATTAAGGTCCCAGAAAAGCTCATTGACCAAGTAATCGGTCAGGAGCATGCTGTCGAGGTTATCAGGAAAGCAGCGAAACAAAAACGCCACATCCTACTTATAGGCGAACCCGGGACCGGGAAGAGTATGCTCGGTCAGGGGATGGCAGAGCTCCTGCCCACCGAAGAGCTTGAGGACATACTGGTGCACCCCAACCCCTTGGATAAAAACAATCCCAGGGTAGAAGTAGTTAAGGCGGGAGAGGGAAGACAGATAGTCGAGAAGTTCAAGGAGAGAAGAAAGAAGGCCGAGGCGCCTATAAACCTCCTCTTCAAGATCCTTTTCATATCAATAATGATTATCGTTATATACTACGCCATCATCCTGGGTCAGCCCATTTTTCTTTTCGGCGGAATAATAGCGGCTGTTTTCCTCCTCATGGGGAGACAGTACATAAAAGTTAAAGAGGAAATCCTTGTCCCCAAAATTCTAGTTGACAACTCTGACAATGAGAGGGCGCCCTTTATCGAGGCAACAGGCGCCCATGCAGGTGCCCTCCTAGGAGATGTGCGCCACGACCCCTTCCAGTCAGGGGGACTTGAAACTCCTCCCCACGAGCTAATAGAGGCCGGGGCTATTCATCGCTCTAACAAGGGTGTATTATTCATCGACGAGATCTCTACGTTGGGTGTGGAGTCCCAGCAGAACCTTTTAACCGCCATGCAGGAGAAGAAGTACGCCATCACCGGGCAGAGCGAACGCTCCAGCGGTGCCATGGTCCGCACTATGCCAGTGCCGTGTGACTTCATCCTCGTGGCAGCAGGCAACCTGGAGGCTATCTCAAAGATGCATCCAGCCCTGCGCTCCCGTATCCGGGGCTATGGGTACGAGATATATATGAAGGACGTTATGGACGACACCGTCGAAAACCGCAACAAACTAGTGCAGTTCGTGGCCCAGGAGGTGAGAAAGGACGGCAAGATACCCCACTTTACCAGAAAAGCTGTCATCGAGGTGATAAAGGAAGCCAAGCGCAGGTCAGGCAGGAGGGGAAAGCTCACCCTAAAACTAAGAGGCCTAGGAGGCCTTGTGAGGGCGGCCGGTGATGTGGCTAAGAGCGAGAACGCGGAGATAGTTGATGCAAAGCACGTGATTAAAGCTAAAAAGATAGCCAAAACCCTTGAGCAGCAGATAGCCGACCGGTACATAAGCATGAAAAAAGACTATAATGTTTACATCATAGAGGGCTCCGAGATCGGAAGGGTCAACGGCCTGGCCGTCATAGGGGGAGACAGCGGTGTCATCCTCCCCATTGTAGCCGAGATAGCCCCCGCCCAGAGCAGGAACGAGGGAAAGATAATAGCCACTGGGAAGCTGCGCACCATAGCCCGGGAGGCTATCCAGAACGTCAGCGCCCTTATCAAAAAGCACACAGGGCGAGACATATCAAACTACGATGTCCACATCCAGTTTCTGCAGACGTATGAAGGCGTTGAGGGAGACAGCGCCAGCATCAGCGTAGCCACAGCCGTCATCTCAGCCCTGGAGAGCATTCCCGTAGATCAGGCAGTGGCCATGACAGGGAGCCTGAGCGTCAGAGGCGATGTCCTGCCTGTTGGCGGGATAACATCCAAGATTGAGGCGGCTATATCCGCAGGGATCAAGAAGGTAATAATTCCTGAGGGGAACCAGAAAGACGTGATGCTGGACAAGAAAAACGAGGGAGCGATAGAGATAATCCCTGTTAAAAGCCTGTCCCAGGCGCTTGAGCATGCCTTGGCTTGGGGGAACAATCGGGAGAGCTTTCTCGAGAGAGTTAAAGACTTGATATCTATCCCAGGAGGCATAAAAAAACCCGCTCCAAAGAAGCACGGAGCCTAGTTTTTTATGGATGTCGATGCCCTCTCACGAGCAGTAGATATTCCAGCAAAATTTGTGGAAACCACTGCACAGGACGTGAGCATAAACCACATCCTCCTGGAAGACGGTGATCTGCGGGAGATATCCTCTGGAAGAGTTGTGGGGGCGGGGATTAGGATCCTTGAGAAAGGATGGGGCTTTGCCTCCACATCCTCCATAGACCCCTTAGAAGTTAACGCGGCGGCTCAGAAGGCGTATAAAGCCGCGGCTAATAATCCCTCCGACGTAAAGATCGCTGGGGTGGATCCTGTTGAAGACGACGTAAAAATTAGATCGAAAAAACATCCCCTGGACGTAACCTTTGAGGAGAGAAGAGACCTCCTCTTCGAGGCTGAGAAGATTATAAAGGAATATAAGAATATCGTGAGCTACGCCGTATTCGTCGCCGATTCCTTGTCAAATAATTACTACATAAACTCAGAGGGCTCCCAGATCAAGACCCAGTATTCAAGG
>JALUUU010000011.1 GCA_027021185.1 archaeon
TTCTCCCTCATTATCATCTCAGATACGGCGGAGATTACCTTTGCAATGGCTTTAAGGTCTGCCTTCTCCTCCCCCCTGAAGCCCGTTAAGAGGGGATATCCCTTTATCTCTTTTATCATGGAAAGGGCTTCCTCCTCGTCGATGGGGGCTATCCTGAAGGAGACGTCCTTCAACACCTCCACGAAGACTCCTCCAAGGCCGAACATCACGACGCCGTCGAACTGCGGGTCGCGGAGAGCCCCGACGATCACCTCCCTCCCCCTGGGGGCCTGTTTCTGAACGAGAACTCCCTCGATGCGCGCCTCTGGTTTGTATTCCCTCGCCTTCTCCATCACTTCTCTGTAGCCCTTCCTAACCCCTTCCTCGTCCTCTATACCCAGAAGCACCCCTCCGGCGTCTGTCTTGTGAAGAATGGCGGGGGACACGATCTTGAGCACCACGGGATAGCCCAGCCGCTCCGCTGCCCTGACGGCCTCCTCCTCGCTCCCAACAACTCCCCCCTCCACCGTTGGAATGCCGTATTTCCGCAGCAGGCGGGCTGTATCATCATCCGAGAGTCTAGCGCTACTGCCCATGAAGCTCCCCCTGCCTTATCAATGCCTTCATGGCGGTGCATGCCCTCTTGGGGCTGGGGTACTGGGGAACCTTTTTCTCCATCAGCAGGTGCCGTGCCTCCCTCAGGCCCTCGCCCCCTATCCACCCAGTCACCACGGGCTTCCCCCAGGCCTTGTCCACCTCCACTATGGCCTCGGCTATCTCCACCGGATCCACCAGGGCCGTCTGGACGTGGAGGGCTATGATCCCGTCCACGGCGTCGCTCCCGGCCACGGTGTCGAGGGTGTCTCTGTAGCGCTTGTAGTCCGCATCCCCCAGGATGTCCACGGGGTTCCGGGGGCTGGCTATCTCCGGGAGCAGTCCTCGCAGCCTCTCCAGGAGCTCGTCCCTGAACCCAGGCACTTCGATGCCGTTCTCCTCGCATATATCTGCGGCTATAACCCCTGCCCCGCCGCCGTTGGTCACTATAGCCACCCTGTTGCCCTTGGCGGGAGGCTGCTGGGCCAGGGCGACGGCCATGTCGAAGAGCTCTGTGGTGTCGTTGGCCCTTATGACCCCGCTCTGCCTGAAGGCGGCGTCGTATATCCTGTCCTCCCCAGCCAGGGAGCCTGTGTGGGAAGAGGTGGCACGCTGCCCCGCCTTGGACTTCCCAGCCTTCACGGCGACGATGGGCTTGACCTTCGAAACCTCCTTCGCCGCCTCCATGAACTTCCTTCCCTTGCGGATGCTCTCTATGTAGAGCACTATAACGTTCACGCTCTCCTCGTTGAGGAAGTACCGAATCAGGTCGGCGTCGTCCACGTCCACCTTGTTGCCGAGGCTGGCCACCTTGCTCAGGCCAAGGCCCTCCTGGGCCGTCCAGTGGATCAATGCCTCCCCCAGGGCGCCGCTCTGGGTGATGAAGGCTATCTCCCCGGGGATGGGCATGGTTGAGACGAAGCTGGCGTTCATGAATATGCTGGTGTTTATTATCCCCACGGTGTTGGGGCCTATGATCCGCATCCCCCCTTCCCTGGCGATCCTCTTAACCTCGTCTTCCAGATCTGTGCGGCCTATCTCGCCGAAACCGCTGGAGATTATCACAACCCCCCTCACCCCTTTCTGGGAGCACTCCCTCAGCACATGGGGCACTATTCTGGCGGGGACAACTATCACCGCCAGGTCAACCATGCCGGGTACATCGAGGACACTGGGGTAGCTCTTCAGCCCCAGGATCTCCTCGGCCTTGGGGTTCACGGGGTATATGGCGCACTCGTAGCCGCCGTATACCAGGTTCCTGAGGACCTGGTTCCCTATCTTGCCCTTCTTCCTGGATGCCCCTATCACCGCTATGGTTCCGGGGTAGAACAGGCTCTCCAGGGACTCCGAGGGATCCATCTCTCCTGTCCTGCCAGGCCTGCCTAGAGCTCTCCTCTGAGGATCTTTCCCCGGAGGGACTCCCACTCCTCTTTTTTAAGGGTGCAGAGGTTTCCCTCCTCTCCTATCCTGACGTGGTCTTCTCCCACCTCTACCCGGGGACAGCATCCCTTCTCACAGAGATTAACGATGCGCATGCCTATGGGTTAATCCCTTATTCTTTAAAACTTTGCCGCTGGCTGCAGAGCGGACGCCGCACCGCGGCGCATATGTTGGCATTATCTGCTGTGCACATGCTTAACGGAGGGCTTTCCTCTGATCTTAAAAAACGTCTTTTATCGGCTTAAAGAGTGTTTAGATGCAAAGCAGTTTTTAATTTGGGCTTAGACACTTTTCCCGTGCTCTAGGAAAAGACGTATCTAACTTTAAGTTTACGTATCTAAGTATCAAATTCCAGTGTCAACCTGTTTCACTGGTATCTATCAATTGAGCGGTTTATTACATGTTAGAGGTGAATTACAGGGATCATCTACTCCGTAAACTAAAGCAGTTTAGCAAAGAAGACATAATCCTCACCCATCATGGAAAACTTCAGGCAGATTTCAGAGGAATAGACCCTGAAGAAATTAGGAATAATATCCTTAGACCAACTCGATTAGTGTTCGCGGGAAAACAGAAGGCTAGAAACAAAGATGAAGAGAAATATGACTGCTATTTTGGGTATAGTAAGACTCAAGCGCACCGTTATATTCTAGTTATTCGTAGAGGAAAAATTATTATACCCACAGTGATGAAGATAAATCGGCGGTGGCAGCATAAGGTGCAAAAACATGATAAAGTTTGAGTTCAGTTATGATATAAACAGCGACAATTTATTTTTATTTAAAAAAGGCGCGAAATCAAAGGGAAGCGTAGAACTGGGAAATCTGATACTGGATTTCGATTACAAAAAAAACCTTGTTGGACTGCAGTTGATTGATGCCACCCGTTTAATTATTGATCTTTGCGACCAAAAAAACGTCCGCGAATTGCTGGAAAAACTAAGGGAATGCAGGGTAGAGACTAAAGACGCTGGGGGAGTACTCGTTATTTGGCTGATTCTGATTAGTGAAAAAAAGCAGTGTAGGATTCCCATTAACGTGCCTAGTATAAAATATAAAAGCCCCGCATTAACTTACCCATAGGGCATTGATAAGCCAGCTACTCCTGTGTGGCTCCGCAACAAGTTCTCCCCCGGGTCTAGAGACGGCTCAGGAATAATTTACCATGGCTAAGTCGTCTGCTCAGGCCTTTGGCAGGGTGAAGCAGAACCTGCTCCCCTTGCCGAGTTCGCTCTCCACAGTTATCCTTCCCCCGTGGCTCTCCACTATCTCTTTCACTATGGCGAGGCCCATGCCGGTGCCGCCGTAGCGCCGGGTCATGGAGCTGTCAACCTGGTAGAAGCGGTCGAAGATCCGCTCATGCTCCTCTTTGGGCATCCCTATGCCCGTGTCCCTCACGCATACCTCGATCATGCCGTTTTTCTCTCCGGCGGTTATTATGACCCTTCCACCTGCCTTGTTGAACTTCACAGCGTTGTGGACGAGGTTGCGCAGCACGTGCATCAGCTGCTGGTAGGCCGCCATGGCTGGGGGCAGGCCCTCCTCGGTCCTGACTTCTATGGTTATTTCGTTTTTGAGGGCCACGGCCTTGAACTCCTCTGCCACTGTATCTATTGCCTGGGCCATGTCTACGGGGGACATCTTCAGCCTTTTCTTGGTTCTTCCCATCCGCGCGGCCTCTATGAGGTTCCCTATGATGAAGTTTTGCCGCGTGAGGGCGTTGAAGGCCATCTCCAGTAAGGTGTTCCTATTATTCTTGTCATCCTCCCCGGTTGCAAGCTCTATGGCTCCCTTGGCTATTGTGATCGGCGTCCTTAGCTCGTGGCTCACGTTGGCGATGATGTCGCTCTTGAGCTCGTCCAGGGTCTTAAGCTCCTCCAGGGCTCTCTTGGTCTCCTCGTATAGCCGGGCGTGCTCCACGGCCACCGATGCCTGGCCCGCGAGGGTGAGGAGGGTTCGCACCTGCTCTTCAGTGAACCTCGTCCTCCGGCGGTTGGCCACGTAAAGCACCCCCAGGGGGTCTCCTTCCCTGGAGACGAAGGGCACCGCCAGAAAGGAGACCAATCCCTCTTTTTTCACCGCCTCGTAGGGCGCGTCCCTCAGGCGCTTGTCCCTGAAGAAGTCCTCCACGGCCACGGGCTTTTTCTCCTTGATCACGAGCCAGCCTATGCCAACGCCTTTCTCCAGCTCCAGGTTTTTAAAGGCCTCTGTGCGTATGCCCACGAAGGTGTGGTGGCGGATGACCTCGTCCTCCACGAAGCTGTAGAAGGCCGCGTCGGCGCCGGTGAGCTTCTTCGCCTTCTCCACGATGAATCTCAGCAGGGAGGACAGGTCCGGCCTTTCGATTATGTTCCTGTCGATCTCGTGTACCGCGGAGAGCTCCTCGTAGGAGTGCCTCAGGGCCTTTTCCTTCTCCCTGAGGTCCTGCTCCGCTATACCCTGGAGGACGGCATACAGAAAAAAAGCCCACATCAGGGGGGTGAGCATCCCTGGATAGTCCTCCAGGGGCTCCATGGTAGGTATTATCCCTGACCACTCCAGGAAGTTGCTCAGGTTGCTGAACAGGATCAAGACTAGGAGGCCGGTGAGCAGCACCTTTATGTTATCGCTCAGCACATTCTTCCTGCCGGTGTAGAGGAAGGTT
>JALUUU010000012.1 GCA_027021185.1 archaeon
ACCTGAGAAGCTCTCTAGGCATCTGCCCTTCCAGTGCGTAGACGACGTTGAAGAGGCCGTGAAGGAAGCTGTTAGGCTTACAGGCGCCTCCCCATCAGCCTATCTCATGCCCCTGGCATACTCCACCTTTCCCGTCAGCCCTGGCACATAGAGATAAAGTATTCGTGAATCCTTATGTCTCCCGTGAGCTCCGGATGAAACGTCGAGGCCAGATACTTGTCCTGCTTCACCAGTACCGGGCGTCCCTCATGCTCTGCCAGCACCTCGACGTTTTTCCCCACTCTTTTAATAACAGGAGCCCTTATGAAAACTCCCCTGAAGGGCTTATCCCCAAGGGCAGGTATGGATATGTCTGCCTCGAAGCTCTCCCTCTGCCTCCCGTAGGCGTTTCTCTCCACGGCAATATCCAGCAGGTTCAGGGAGAACTGCTCACTTCCAACTATTTCTTTGGCAAGGAGAATGGTTCCCGCACAGGTTCCGTAAATTGCTGGTTTATGTTCCTCTATCGCCTCCGGAAGGCCGTACTTCACCATGAGCTTGCCGATGGTTGTGCTCTCACCGCCAGGGATGATAAGGCCCCGAAGCCCCCTAACCTGGGATGCCTTCTTAACTATCCTTACGTCCGCATGGAGCTTCTGGAGGGCCGAAGCGTGCTCCGCTACATCTCCCTGGAGCCCTAGAACGCCTATTAGCATGTTGACCCTTTACCGTATCTGTTCTAGACTCCCCTGGTCTGAAGCAACTCCTCAGGCTTCATAGACCTCACATCGAGGCCCCGCATAGCCTTTCCTATTCCCTTGGACACCTCTGCCAGGAGTTCAGGGTCATCGTAGTGGGTTGTTGCCTGGACGATGGCCTTCGCCCTTTCTGGAGGATCCTCTGCCTTGAAGATACCTGATCCCACGAATATACCATCGGCACCGAGCTGCATCATCAAGGAAGCGTCTGCCGGGGTTGCTATTCCTCCCGCGGCGAAGTTCACGACGGGGAGCTTTCCCAGCTTGGCGGTTTCCCTAACCAGCTCGTAGGGGGCCCCCAGTCTCTTGGCCTCCGACATGAGCTCCTCCTCAGGCATCCCCTGGATCTTCTTTATCCCCCCCATTACCTTCCGCATGTGACGAACCGCCTCAACGACATTGCCCGAGCCTGCCTCGCCCTTGGTCCGTATCATGGCCGCGCCCTCTCCGATTCTGCGGAGAGCCTCTCCCAAGCTGCGGGCTCCGCACACGAAGGGCACTTTGAACTTGTGCTTATCTATATGGTTCTCCTCATCCGCTGGGGTGAGAACCTCGCTCTCATCTATAAAGTCCACTCCGAGGCTCTCCAGGATCTGCGCCTCAGCGAAGTGGCCTATCCTGACCTTGGCCATCACAGGGATAGTGACGGCCTCCATGATCTCCTTTATTTTCCCCGGGTCTGCCATCCTGGCCACCCCGCCAGCAGCCCTGATATCCGCTGGAACCCTCTCTAGGGCCATGACAGCAACTGCCCCGGCTTCCTCAGCTATTACAGCCTGCTCCGCGTTGGTGACGTCCATTATCACCCCGCCTTTGAGCATCTGGGCCAGGCCACGCTTCAATTTAACCGTCCCTGTATCCATATTCAAGACCTCCTTATATGGGAGAGTATCTCCCTTTTTTTGTGCATACTTTTGAGCCAAGAAGCCTCGATAAGGCTTTTCATCTTCATTATATTTCTAGGTTTCCTGTCCCCCACTACTTTTTTAACCTTGGTGTATGGGGATTCCCTGAACAGAGGCTCCAGCTTCTCTTCTCCCTCATCGCCTAGGATGACTGCCCCCTCTCCGTACTCCACTCTGCCAACCTCGTATACCCTAGTCACTCTCCTCAGGGTCTTCACTATCCTCTGAACCTCGTCCTCGGGAAGAATTACCAGCAGAGAATCAGTTGATATGCCCAGGGGATCAATTTCTAGCTCCTGCAACATTTCGAGAACCCGGGGATTAACCGCCCTGTATAGGGCCTCCTCATAGAAGACGAGTCTCTTCCCGGAGGTCTGACTTATCTCAGAGGCGTCTCCCCGTATGCCACCGTTGGTAACATCGCTCATGGCGTGGATCCCATCTAGGCCCCCTCTGTACAGTTTCTCACACGCCTCATGGAACTCCACATTGATGGTCTCTTTGACGACCTCATAGTAACCGTTGTAGATAGCTACAGTGGCTATAGTACCTCCTCCGCTACCCCTTGTCATTAAAATAACGTCTCCTTCCCGGGCATTTTTCCTGGCCTTCGGGGGCTCCTCAGAGACGCCAACCGCCCCCACGGCCGCCACAAGGCGGTCTCCGAAAACCATGTCACCGCCGATCCTCAGGGTACTCCCTGAGACCAAGGGAACTCCTGTAAGCTCCCCCACCGTGCTTACACCTGCTGTGAAATCGAAGAGCTTGCCCACGTCCCCGTCATCGGCTAGGTGAAGGTCGCTCATCATCGCCACTGGTTTAGCACCCATAACCTGAACATCCCTCAGAGCTGCCCTGGCGACATGAAATCCCGCAACAAAGGGGAAGTCGCTGAGCCTTGAGTGTACGCCGTCTATCGCCAGGGTGACGTAGCCACCATTGGCTGCCACAACGCCTCCATCGTCCATCTCCCTGGGGCCTACCAGTGCCTTTCCCCCTATAAGCTCTGCAAGCTTTCTGTGAACATAGAAGTCTCCCTCACCCCTGGAGCCAACTCCAAACTCCCCCATGGATACCTTTGACTCGGGAAAGGACAAAAGCCTACGAAGAAAAGGATCCCTCAGCTCCCGAGCGGCAATGCTTTTTTTAACTTCATGGTAGACGGCTTTTGAGAAGTCTCTGCGCTTGCCTTTGCTCCAGTTTTTAAACTCTCTAATACCTGCCTCCAGGGCATTAATTACTTCCTCTTCCTCCACGCCTTTAAGAATTCGTCTTCTTGCGAAGCCCTCCAGATCCATCTCAGTCCTGCCTCAACGCCTCCAGAATCGCCTTTCCAAAATCCGGGGCATATTCTGGACCCTGGCCGGTGATTATTCTGCCGTCTTTCTCCACGCCCGCACCGGTGTAGACAGCTCCCCCAGCCTTTATTTTATCTATTTCGCTACCGAAGACCGTGGCGCGCTTGCCTTCTAGCAACCCCGCGTTAGCAAGTGTAACCGGGGCGATGCATATGGCGCATAGGAGCTTTCCTTTTTCCTCCGCCTTCCTGGCGATGGAGTGGGCCAGGGGATTATTCCAGTACTCAGATGCCCCGCTGCCGCCCACGAAGACTATGGCATCATAGTCGTCCACATTGACATCTTCTAGGAGAATATCCGGCTTTACTTTGGCCCCGAGCATGCCGGTAGCGGTTTCAAGAGAGGAGGAGGCGACTGTTACTTCCACCCCTCCCTCCTCAAGAATTTTCTTGGGCTTGAGAAACTCCTCGTCCCTGAATTTCTGACTGGCAATAATAAGCAAGGCTTTTTTAACCACTTGACCACCTCCTCATATTAAAAGAGAAAGGTACTCCCTAATAAGCTTGCCGTAGGTCCCGGGATTGAATAGGATGTTGGTCATGAAATAGCACTCGTGGGAGCAGTAGCAGCCGCCTTTCTCCACATCGGAAATCACCAGCCTCGCCTGATCCGTTTTCAGGAGCTCTGGGATGCTGTAGCCGTGCTCTCTGACGTTCCCCATTTTTTCCGTTAAGAGCTCGCATGGATAAACATCGCCTTTCTCTGTGAGCACAAGGTTGAGCCTGCCAGCATAACAGGGGATGAGTCTCCTTTTTTCTTTAATGGTCTCGTAAATAAGCTTCCTCTGCATTATATCTTGGGCGGCCTTAAGCCTAGCCCCTGGAAAGCTGTATATGCTGCTCCTGCCTTGCTTCAGGGCACTCTCCATCTTCTCAATAGCTTTCCTGTAAAGCTCAAGGTCCACGTCTTTATAGCTCTCTTCCCTCAGACGCCCCCTGATCATTGAGAGGGTGTGGGTCTTAATGTTCTCCATGCCCCTCACGTAGTCGACAACCTCCTGAACCTTTTCCTGGTTGGCCCTGCAGAACACTGTGTTTATCCCAAGCTCAAAATTGGGGTAATCTTTCAAAAAAGGCTGAAGCCTGTGATAAGTCTCCATCACTTTTTCGAAGTTTCCCTCCACGCCCCTGAGGGCATCATGATCCCTGTAGAGGCCGTCTAGAGAAAGCTTAACCGCTACTACGCTTTCACCGCAGACCTCCAGGATCTTCCGCGTCTTCTCCTCTATCTCCCGGGGCATAAGGGCGTTGGTTGGTATGGTTATTATCCATGGTCTGTTGTTTTCATAGAAGGCGGCCGTTATATCAACCAGGTCATCCCGCAGGAAGGGCTCTCCCCCAGAGTACAGGAGCCAGAGGAGGGAGCCCATGGATGAACTGATCTTCTCAACCTCCTCTAGGGACAGCTCATTCCCGTAATCCCTTTTTCTGTTTTCCTCCTGAAGGTAGAAGCAGAAAGGGCATCTGGAATTACAACGAGCGGTGACGAAGAATGTGAGCTGGATGGGCCTGTTTTTTCTTATGACTTGCTCGAGGTATCTCATCGGCGTTAAGACTCTTCTGCTAACTATTGGATAGCTCATCTCAACCTTTTCCCCACGTACTCCAGGACCCCCATGAGGGCCCCTATTCCCACCGCTATGG
>JALUUU010000013.1 GCA_027021185.1 archaeon
CAACGATCCTAAGCTGGGAACGACAGGGGGAACATGTAACAGCTGCCACCCTGACGGCGGGACCATAGGGGGCAAAGTCATGGGTATGCCCATCCCTGATCTCCATGGCTCCGCTGAGACCTTCCCAAAGTTCAAGGAGTGGGCCGGAAAAGAGGTCACCCTCGCTGAGATGAACAATTTCTGCATAGTCCAGGTGCTGAAGGGCCAGCCTCTGGACACGGAGAGCGCCGAGATGAAGTCTCTTGAGGCGTATATAGGCAGCCTCAAAGGCGCCGCTAAGGCGGCCCCCGGATACGGGTAGCTACTGTAAAGCCCTGGGGGGGCTTACTCCTTTTTGCTGGAGAGCACGGAGAAAAAAGATATTATGAGGGCGAGGGCCGGGAACACCTCAAGCCTCCCTGCCCACATCTCGATTATCAGCACGATCTTGGCGATGTCTGAGAGGTTGAACCACTCCTCTGCCGGGAGGAATACGGGGCCGACGTTGGACAGTGCCGAGAAGGATAGGGACATGGCTACCAGGGCGTCGTAGCCCAGGAGGCTGAAGACCATGCCTCCCCCCAGGAGGAGAGTAATGAAGAGGAAGAACAGGCCGCTCATCCTGAATACGTCTTCGCTCTCTATGGGCCTGTCCCCTATCTTCAGGGTGACCACGGCCTTCCCCGGGAGAAGGTTCTTCATCATCTCCTGGTAGCCGTGTTTCAGCAGTATAAGTATCCTCAGAACCTTGAATCCGCCCCCGGTTGAGCCTATGCATGCTCCTGAGGCCATGAGGAGCAGGATGATTATCTTTGAGAAATCTGGCCATTTAGCCAGTTCCTGGGTTGAGTACCCCGTGGTTGTTATGATAGCCACTGTCTGGAAAACCCCGTACCTGAAGGCTTCCAGCACTGGATACTGGCGCTGGCTTATGAGGTTGAGGGACACAGCGAGGGAGCCTATGAGGATCAGGATGAAATAGGCCCTGACCTCCGGGTTCCTGAGAGCGGCCTTTTTGTCCCCCGTCAGAACCCTGTAGAGCACGACGAAGCTGATGCCCCCTGTCACCATGAGGAGGATGCTGACTATTTCGATGCCCAGGCTGTCGTAGTAGGATATGCTGGCGTCGTGGGTGGAGAATCCCCCCGTGGATAGGGCTGTGAATGAGTGGGTTATTGCGTCGAAGAGACCCATCCCCGCTATGTAATAGAGCAGCACGCCGATGAAGGTGAGGAGAAGGTAAATCCTCCATATGTAGGTTACTGTGGTGGACACCGCAGGCTTTATTCTCTCCGTCCTCGCCTCCGCCATGTAGAACCTCGCCATCACCGCCCTTGACTGCATGAGGACCACGAGGAAGAGCATTATGACCCCTACCCCCCCTATCCACTCCGTCATGGCCCGCCAAAAAAGGATGCTCCGGGGCATTTCCTCGATGGAGGCGATGACAGTCATGCCCGTGGTGGTGAACCCTGAGATGCTCTCGAAATAGCTGTCCACAAAGCTCATGCCATAGTAGAGGTAGGGGAAGGCTCCTACGAGGGACACGATGAGCCATGCCAGGCCCGCTGTGAGCATGGCGTGCTTGAGCATTGTCTCCATTGCTTCTCTGAGGCTCCAGCGCAGAATGATGCCTATCCATATGGCGAAGAAGCTTGGATATAGGAAGGCTGAGTACAGTTCCTCTTCCCCGCTGATGTAGGCCACGATCAGGGGCAGGAGCATTATGTATCCGACAACGAGTAGGATTGAGCCTATGTCCCTGAGAACAACCTTCAAGTCTTCTTTGTCCAGCTTAAGGAGGATCACGGTATCATGCCTCTGAACACCCGGATTCCCTTCTTGCCAGGCGTCCTCTTACTCTTTGAGCCTTATATACATCGCCTCATAAAACTTCTGGAGGTTCAAGGTTCACCCTTGTGCATCACCTTCCGAGGATGTGCCCCAGGGCCAGGAGGAGCCCTGTTAAAAAATGCAGCTTTATTGTTATGGCGTTGGCTGGGAGCATGGCCCGGGGGTTATCGTAGCTGGCGAGGAGGATTCTGGCCCCCTTAACGGCCAGTATCCCCGGGAGCAGGGCGATGTGGGCGGTGAAGGGCATCAGCCCCAGGAACGGCCCCATCCAGATTAGGATGTACGCAGCCGCCACCATCGCTACGTAGAGCCTGGCTCCCCTGGCTTTTCCCAGCCTTACAACGAGGTTGTTTTTTCCCACTTTTTTGTCTGCCTCGTAGTCCGGGATCTGGTTTATCATGAGGACTGCGGATATGAGGAGGGCTATGGGGAGGGAGACGTAGAGGGCCTCGAGGGAGAAGCTCCCTGTCTGGACGTAGTATGTTCCCAGGACCACGAGGGTGCCGAAGTTGAGACCTACGAAGAACTCCCCCAGTCCCCTGCTGGCCAGGTAGATGGGGGGCGCGGAGTAGTAGTATCCTGAGAAGATGCCGAACAGCGCGATTAGCATCACCGGCCACCCCACCTGGGCGGTGAGATAGGCTGCTATTACTATGGCGAGGAGGAAAAAAGCCGTGAAGGCCTGCTTTATCTCAACCGGCTTATACAGGCCCTCCACCAGGGCCGCGGATCCCCCGTTGAAGGGGCTTCTGTTCTTGTTTATGATGTCGTTCCCGCTTTTGTGGTCGAAGTAGTCGTTGGCTAAGTTCGTGCCTGCCTGGATGCAGACGACCCCGATGAGGGTGAGGAGGAAATACAGGATGCTCAATTCCCCCTGGTTTGCCACGACGATGGATGATCCTACGAGGACGGGGATGATGGAAGCGGTTAAAAAAGGTGCTCTTACGGCTTTAATTCCCCCCTTTAAGTTCATATTTAGTTCTTACCCCGTGATTATAAAAACTTTTTTAGAAATCTGTCTCTGCTCCTCCTCCGGGAAATTTTAAATATCTTAATACGTATAAATAATTAAGATGGGACTCCTGGATTCCGACGCTATTTTCGTTTTATTCATAATCAACTGGACCATCGTTATAGTTATCTTCATGTACGGGATTGGGATCTTCACGATGATCGTTAAGAACATAGAGGTGTTGAAGAAGCATCTCTATGTCAGCCCCCATGATCTGCGCACTCTCTGGGTCTACAGCGGCTACTTCGGGGGGCTCTTTATTATGATGATGCTCCTGGAGGCGGTGCAGCAGTTCCTTCATCGAGAGGTGAGCTTCGCCATCCAGGCCTTTAGAGCTGGTTTTCTCCTGGTTTTTCTCCGCCTCACCCATCTATGGTATAACATCGTCAGGGACAACATAGGTATCAGGGAGAAAGAGTGATCCTCGTCTTAGTTCTGTCTACATTTCAGAGTTTTCCCACGAGGATGAATGCTATGACGAGGCCGTAGAGGGCGACTCCCTCGGCGAGGGCTACCAGAACCAGGCCCCAGGCGAAGAGCTCGCTTTTCTCCGCCACCGCCCCCATAACCGCAGACGAGGCATGGGCGATGGCGTATCCGGCGCCGAGGCATGCCAGGCCCAGAGACAGGGCCGCGGCTATTGCGATTCCAACGTCCCGCATCTCCCCCTCAGCCATCCCGGACTGGGCGTTAGCCCCCGAAAACATGGCCAAAACAAGAACCGCTGAGAGGACCACGCCCCAGAGCCTCAATTTTAACACCATTTTAGATTTATTACCTAACCCTTATAAAATACTTCGGGCTTAATATTAAAAGGGCCTGTAGTCCAGCCTGGATAAGACGAAGGCCTCCGGAGCCTTTGACCCGGGTTCAAATCCCGGCAGGCCCGCTAAATATCTGAGAAACACTCCTAAAAAACAGGAAAAAAGCACCAATGAGAGTACAAAATTTTATTACGACTATAACAGGATCATAAAATGAAAATAAGCTCAGGATTATGTAAATTGAGTGCATTTTATAATAAAAATAGGGTTATTTGGTTTTTAGTGAACCCCGCATATGAAGGTAATATATATAAATAGTTGAAGTTACCTATATATGTATCATATATAAATAGTGGAGATTGCCTTCATATTATGCGTGGGAAAATAAGGGAAAGAATACTGAGGGTATTGCTTAATAATCCTTCAGGGAATGTGAGTAGATACTGGATCGCCAAGCAGGCGAGCTGTACGTATCCATGGGTTAGGGAATTCCTTTTAAAACTTGATGATATGGAGCTGGTGGAGGGCACGAGGGTTATTGATTACCATGGTTTGCTACGGTACTGGAAGTCGGTTTCCCTTAAGGCTAAACATAGGGACTACATGATTAAGAGGCCGCTAAAAGTTTTAAAGGATGCTTCATTACCCTATGCTCTAACCACGTACCAGGCAGAGACCCTCTTTCAGAATTATTTGTTTCCCAGCAGGATAGACATTTACGTTAAAGATGGGGACTGGAAAAAATGGCACAAATTGCTTTCGAAGAAAGGCCTTGTAGGCGGCGGAAACATGCGCCTCTTGCTTTCAGACGACCACGTCTTTTACAAATCTTTCGAGGTGAAAGGCTTGAGAATCGTTTCAATACCGCAGCTGATAGTCGATCTCCTGAAGGAGGGTGGGGTCTGTGTCGAGGCAGCTAAGTTGCTGATTAAAGGAATGGAGAAACATGTACGAACCATATGAAACCGATATTTCCTACCGGTATCTGAAAGCGGTTATAAGTAAGCTTGAGGAG
>JALUUU010000014.1 GCA_027021185.1 archaeon
TATCCTCCGGCATAGGCGGTGACGGAGGCCCCAGTATATGCCCCGAAGGCCATGCCCCTTCTCTCCCGGGGGAACCAGCGGGAAAGGTATGCCAGTCCCGGGGCGTATATCCCGCCGCATCCCATGCCCACCAAGACCCTCCACAGGAGTATTGTGTTAAAGTCCCTGGCGAAGAAGGCGAAGCCCAGGGAGGAAACCGCTATCACGAGGGACGAGGCCACGAGGATCTTTTTCTTGTCGACCCTGTCCGCCAGCCAGCCGGTGAATAAGACAGATATCACGTATCCCAGCTGGAATATCCCTAATATGGTGCCGGACTGGCTGCTTGTTAGGCCATAGGTTTTCTGAAGAATAGGCAGCACTGCAGAGTAGTTGAACCATGGAAGCCATGCAAGGGCTATCCCTAGGCAAGCCAAAACTAAAATTCTCTTAGAGCTGTACATATCCGGCCTCTGAGATGTGCCTTTAAAATTTAATGGATTATCCCGGCCAGTTCTTGGCTGCCTCAACGAAGGCCTTAATGTTCTTCATGGGTGTGGTAGGTATGAAGTTGCATCCTGGGGCCAGAAGGTCCACACCCTCCTTTAAGGCAGCCCTGGCCTCCTGAGCCACAGCCTCAGGGGATTCCTTCCACAGGGTCTCCACCGATACATTGCCCAGGATGGATGCCTCATCCCCCGCCAGCTCTTTAGCTGTTCTCACCCTCACCCTGTCAATGCTTAAACCCGCAGCCCCAGTCTCAACCATGTGGTCCAGGATCGGCACTGTGTCGCCGCATATGTGGAGTATGGAGTCGCCTTTAAGCTCCTCGACGAGCTTCTTCACGTAATCTCCGGAGAACTCTTCGTAGCCCTCCGCCCCCGGCTCAACACCGTCGAAGCCGTAGTCCATGACCATGGGAACGCCGAAGAGGTTCTGAGAGTTTCCGTCTATGATCGATATGGCATCCGCCCCCGCCTTCAGGAGAAGGTTTCCGTAGTCAGCCACGAGGGAGGTTGACATCTCCAGGAGCTTCTTGAGGGGGGCCTTGTCGTACTCAAAGTAGAGCACAAGGGTGTTCGGGTTCCAGAGGGTGGAGGATATCTCGAAGGGAGACGCCACCGCGGCGATAATTGGCACCTCTCCTCCGAGCTTCTCCCCCACCATCTTCACCGCCTCGATAACAATCGGCATTCTACCGTCTTTTCGAGGATCGGGGTTTTTCAACAGTTGGAGGTGTTCAGGGTTATCTATCAAAGGAATTGCGTGGGGCTGCTGGGTTCTGCCCCATCCCTCCAGCTCAGCCCCCATGGCCTCCACCTCGACGAACTTATCGAAGGGAAGGATAACGCTCTCTATCCCCGCGACCTCGTAGGCAGCGATGGCGAGGCGGGCCATTTTCTCAGCGTCCACCTGGGCCTCGGGCCAGTAAGAATTAGAGGCCTTCATCAGGCCCTCCACTCCGGTGTTGGTGGGCACCACCACCGGGGGGCGATCAGTCTCTTCAAGGTGAAGAGCCGCCCTGAATCTTTCGAGACAATTCAAGATATCATTCCTCAAAACATTTTATAAACTGGGTGTCCCTCAACCTGCTCGACGCCGCTCCACTTCTCACCGTATCCCAGGAGGGCCTCGTAGGTGGCAACCGCAGGGAAAACAGTGCTGGCAGAGGTTATGGGTCCGTAGAGAATGAAGTCCGCGCCCATGGAAACGGTGTATACAGAGGCAGATGCCTCGCATGCCTTGTAGTACATCTTCTCCCTCCGAGCCTTCTTCCACAGGGACATGCCGTTGGCCGGAGCACAGCCCGCAGGGTAGCCGTACTCGTATTTAACCATGCGGATGGCCTTGCAGGACAGGGCCAGGCTGGAGATGTCCAGAACCGCGGTGTCTATTATGGGCTTAGTCACCCCCGCCTTTTCCGCCATCTCAAGAAGACCAGGCCCGCCGTCCACGCTCTTCAGAAGCCCCATCTTCCCCTCGGGGGTAGGATCGTAGGTGCTGAAGGCGAAGACTATGGCGCATTCGATGCCCGCATCCCTAATCACCTGTAGCTCGTCTTCTTTGGTGGTGTGGCTTATGGTGCTGTATATCGCCCTAGATGTAAGCCCCACTTCCTTCACGTAGTCGACAGCGTGGATGCGTGTCTCCGCATTCACGCCGTCCAGGAGAAAGGGGGAATCAGTTGTATCAGCTATAAACTCTAAATACTTGACCATTCCCTCAGGGAAATCGCCGACCACGTCGACCATGCAGGGATTCCCGGTCACGTCGGCCATCTCATCCTGGGCGTTAACTATCTCCTCGGCCTTTGCCTTGTCGAAGACCCCCTTCTTTGGATCCTCAACTATCTTGTGTCCCGAGTAGAATATTGTGCCGACCAAAACCGTCGGGGTCTCTCCTCTCTCCCCGCCGATCTTGACTCCCGCTATGTCATATATCTTCTGCTTCTGTCCCTGTTTCTGAGATCCCTGCATTCAAGACAGCCCCATGAGCTTCTTGGCCTTATTCACCGCATCAAAGGCATCTTCGCCGTAGGCATCAGCTCCCACGGCGTCGGCGAATTTCTGGGAGATGGGGGCACCCCCTATCAATACCTTGTACTTCTCTCTAACGCCGCTCTGCTTCAGCAGTTCGATGAGGTTCTTGGTCTCACCCATGGTAGTTGTTAACAGGGCCGACAAGGCGATTATGTCTGCATTAACCTCCTCGGCTTTCTCAATGAACTTCTCCAGGGGAACGTCAATGCCTATGTCGTGGACCTCGAATCCGGCCGCCTGCAGGGCGCTGGCCACCATGTTTTTCCCGATGTCGTGGATGTCGTTGATAACGGTGCCCAGGACTATGACGCCCTTCTTGCTCTGGCCGCCGGTTTTCTTCACCTTCTCCTCCAGCTTAGGCCTGAGGACGTCGAATCCCGCCTTGAAAGCATGGGCGCCAAGCAGCATCTCTGTGATGAAGTACTCGCCCTTGGAGAACTTCTCACCCACCACCTTCATGGCGTCGCTCATGGTGTTGATGATCGTGTCCACGTCGACACCGTCTTCGATGGCTTGAGTAACCAGAGCCGGAGAATCGGCCCTTTTTCCTTTAATTATCACTTCCTGCAGTTTCTCAAGAACCTCATTGCCCATGCTCTCAGCCTCCTAGTCCGGCAAAATTATGTCGCCGTCGTCTGTGTATTTTGTTTTTCTCCCCATGTCTATGAGCATCTTAACATTGTCGTAGGGGACCGTTGGAGGAATGTCGCAGCCAGCGGACAGCATGTAGCCTCCTCCAGGAGCCGCGGCCTTCAAGCACTCGATGGCAGACTTCTTAACATCCTCCGGCTTGCCCAGGTTGAGGACGTTAACCTGATCCACGTTGCCGCCGATGCATATCTTTCCATTGAGCTTTTCCTTGGCGAATCCTATGTCGAACTTCGGATCGCAGAAGAATATGGATGCCCCTGTCTTGGGTATCAGCTCCCACCTGTCCTCCTGCCTCCAGTCTCCGCATACGTGGAGCCATATATACGACCCTTTGGAGGAGTAGTAATCGCAGAGCTCCTTGTGGTACGGGAGGACGTACTCCTCCCAGGACTTTCTGGAGATAAGGCCCGGGGCAGACATCGGGTCGGTGATGACCACCATCTGGTCCTTCAAAACGCCGTCCTCGATGAGGGGCTCATAGTACTTCATGTGGAATTTATTGGAGAATTTCAGCACCTTGTGCACGAAGTCCGGGTTCTCCGCCAGGTTAAGCATCAGGTTCTCGATGCCTATGAACTGGCCGGTGTATGTGAAGGGGCCGAAGGCTGTCATGCACACAAGGACCTCGTCCCCCACACGCTCCACCACCATCTTGGTGGCCTCGCGGATCTTCTGGACAATGGGGTCCTCGTCCATGGCCCCATTTTCCATTTTATCATAAAGCTGATTCAGGTCCTCCTCATTAGAAACTATGAATGGCGGACCAATGTCCGGTGGGTTGGCTCCTTTCATGTACTTCAGTCTCCCCCCCAAAGCAGCCACCGGAAAGTTGTTCATACCAGAACCGCAAAATATTATATCGGCCTTAACTTTCTCGTTTATGGAGATGTAAGTGTCAGCCATTTTCTGAGCGCTCTCTGGCCATTTTTCCCATGTATCATTAGTTTGATGCACAATCCACATTCCACCGCCGAACCACGGAGTAACAGGGACTCTCGATGGAACGCCAAGATTAAAGGCTTCAAGTATAACTTCTCTCGACGTCATGTTACACACCCCATAATATATCTACGGATTCCGTTATCCTTATCATCATATAAAAATATTTCGTTTAAGTGTAAAAATTACATGCAATAAAATATTTTCTCTTTATAAGGTGGCTCAGGGCTTCGGTCCCTGGATGAGTGGATCTCCAAGATCTAAGACTGACGGTAGCTCTTATTATAAACTAGGGCTTCTTCGGCCCTGACCAGCTCCCTCCCCAGGTATAGTGCATGACCTATCTCCTCCACCAGGTCAAGGCTGTATATGGTGTCGCAGATATCCTCGGCCTTCTCCCCGACTATTGATATGTGGGGCTTTCCCCCGTAGTAGTGAACGCATCTTATCTTATCGTCCACGAATATCCTGAAGTATCCCTTCCTATCCATCCTAAGGCCA
>JALUUU010000015.1 GCA_027021185.1 archaeon
AAGCACCGCTGAAGGAGCCAAGTATGCTCCGATCTTAGCCAATTCTTTATATTTCTCATCGCGGCTGAGAGCCACGGCGAGAAGAAATGCCCCCACCCCCACACCTCCTAGGAAGAGGTCGAGGGGAAGGCGGACGTCCCATATTACACTCACTTAGTCACCCCCCGTGAAGTTTTACCCTCCAAATATAATTAATGGATTTATTCATATTTAAACCTATTCCCAAGTTTAATTTAAGTTTTTTGAGCATTTTTTTTCCATTTCGGTGAAAAGAACTTTTTCCATATGGGATTAAAAATTGCTTTGACGTTGTTATTTTTATTTCCAAAGAAGAGGGTTTATCAGGGTCCAATGAGACATTTCATCGGAATAATAAACATAAACTCCCAGTCCACAGATTTAGAAATAATTATTTATAACCGAGCTTAATATCCACCATAAAGCGGGGGTACCCGAGTGGTCAAAGGGGGCAGGCTTAAGACCTGCTGGCTTAGTGCCTTACATGGGTTCGAATCCCATCCCCCGCATACATTAAAATTGCCCATCCGGGCTGAATCTGTGCTTCTTTTTTCACATTAGCGATAGTTTATTGATCTTATTTAATTAAAGAAAAAAAGGAAAAGTAGCTAAGAGAGATCGTTTAGGGCTTTGAGAACTTCGTCGTAGTTGGGCTCATCGGTTATTTCTGGAACAAGTTGCACGTATGCTATCTTCCCGTTTTTGTCGACTATGAACACTGCTCTCGCACACAGGCCTTTAAGAATCCCGTCACCGATCAATACGCCGTATTTTTCTAAACCCCTGTATCTGTAATCGGAGGCGACATCCATGTTTATCCCGAAGCTATCGCAGAACCTCTTACCAGCAAAGGGAAGGTCCATGGATATAACAGTTGCATCCACTCCTTTGTAGTCCCTCAGCAACTCATTGAATTTCTTTGTCTCGGCTTCACAAACAGGGGTATCTAAAGAGGGCACAGTTATCAACAACTGCACAGAATTCTTGGCACCACCTATTTGCTTCTCCTTCAGATCCGTGGTAACAACAACAGCCTCGGGAGCATCATCTCCCACTTTCGGTACTTCGCCTACAAGACTTACACGATTGCCGTCAAAGGTTACATTAGCCATAATATCACCTAATTGTTTGATTATTATCTAACAAATGTAAACATTTGTCAACACATCTATAATTTCTCCAGCGAGTATCTACTGGGGAATGGGGAGATTCTCTCAGATAAGAAAAAATATTCTTCTTAACCTTGCGCGAGGATTCACATCTGGAACCAAAAAGCTTTTGGAAAATAGGATACGATACCTTGGAGTAAGCATCTACTAGGGAGGTATGATAATGCTTCTTGTGCAAATATCTGACATTCATTTTGGATCTAGGTTTAACTCCGAGGTTTTTGACATGGCCGTGGAGGAAATAAATTCTCTGAAGCCAGATGTCATAGTTGTGACAGGTGACATAACCGATGAGGGATTGGTGAGAGAATTTAAAATAGCGAAGAATAGACTCGAGGAGTTTGAGTGCAGGCATCTCGTAGTGTGCAGCGGAAATCATGATTACCGCAACACGGGATATCTGCTTCTTAAGAAGTTTTTCCCCCTCAAGCAGGTCCACGAGACAGAGGAGGCTCTTATTGTTGTGCTTAAAACTGCTCGCCCAGACAAAGATGAGGGGGAGGTGGGATACAGGCAGGCCCTCTGGATGCAGAGACAGCTTAGAAATGCGAAGAAGCTGAAAATAATAGCTATGCACCACCACCTAATACCTGTTCCAGACACAGGCTTGGAGAGGCATACCGTAATAGATGCGGGAGACGTGCTCGCAGCACTGAGAAATACGGGTGTCAACACAATACTATGCGGCCACAAACACCGGCCATGGAGGTGGAGCTTCGAGGATTTCTCTATAATTCATGCAGGAAGTCTGAGCGACGGCAGGCTCAGAGGATTTTTTCACAACTCCTACAACATAATAAACGTGGAGAAAGGAAAGATTGACGCCCGTGTTAAAGTGATAGGTGGTGAAACCCTAAGTTTTGATGAGCTGCGAGAATAAAACGTGTGTCATTCATTCCTTGAAAATTACTTCACAAATACGTTCCAAGCCTTACACCATATCCTGGCCACCTCCATGACGGCGTCGTGGAATATCATATTGGTGACTCTCCTAAAATCTTCTTCGCCTTCATCGCTTATCAGCTCGTCGATATCGGTGTAAGGCTTTCTTATCCATTTTCTTGCCAGGGCATAGGACACCCGGCACACATTCACCATTTCATCCCACTCGTTCTTTTTAGGCAGGGTAATGCGTCCAAGAGAGTATCCCCTGTCAGTATCGATTTCGATAAACGACCCTCGGGGGAGATCTGTGACAACGGCGTCAAGGGACTCTCGGGAATAGTCGTGGATGATTAATCTCTCCTTCTCTGGAAACAACTCCTCCCATCTTGCCTCAATGCTTGGATGCATGGTTTTGGGAATCCTTCGCCCTATCCCTTTTCCTCCGTAGTCCCTTAGATCGCAGTGCAGGGGCATATGAGCGTCGCATATGTAGTGACTCGCCATAAAAAACATCAAGGCAATTTGTCGGGCAGAGAAATTCGGTGACAAAGATAGGTCCTTTATCCTCTGCCTCGACAGATCATCGTCCCGGTAGGCCTTTGCGCGTTTTCTCTTGGCATAAAAAGCCTGGGGATAGTCCCCCATTTTCAGCATGTCAATTATCCCGTGGGTCAGGGCGATAACCCTGTCGGGGAGATGTCCCCCAACCTCTTCATGGATCCAGTAAGGCTTCCTCAGCTCCCCGAGTCCTTCACGTAGTGAAGGCAAAGCCTGTTTCCGCCTAGTCTACGCCTAAGCTCAGTGTAGGTGATCTTTCTCCTGTCCTCGATTCCGTCCAGCAGCTCGGGATCACTCTCCATCTTAAAAATATGGCCGTAGCTCATGTCTCTGATGAGGGTGTCGGGGAGCCATGCGCCGTCCCACACATCGCTGAGATAGTAGGAGAGAAGCTCCACAAGTTTAGGCGCTCTGCGGGTGTCTTCTATGAGCTTAAGGGCCCTCAATGCAACCCATGCATGGGCGCGCTGTTTCAAATGTACCACCCCAGTATCCTAATCAACAGATAAACACCCCCTAGGATACAGAATCCCTGACGGCAATACGATTAGTAGGCCAAGTTATAATAATATGCCCATTTTCAACCCATTTAAATCGAAACCGTTAAATCAGATGTACACATAAGAAAAGCTATGAAGCTGGGGGGGTTTTTCTGTTCCTGTTCTAAGACATCCAACGTCAACTTCAAAAAGGTGAAGAAATCCCTCAAAGACAGTTTCGAGGTCTTCGTTTCCCATGACCTTCTCTGCACCGGAGAAGGCCTGGTTCACATCATAGACTACGCGAGATCGGATCTGATGGACGCAGTCCTGATAGGCTGCACAGAGATGAATAAGTTTGAGCCCCTGGCGGAGGAGCTGGGACTCCCATTTCACTATATCAATCTCAGAGAGTACTGCGGCTGGGTCCATGGAAAAAAAGAGGCCACAGAGAAGGCCATAGGGATGATATCAGCAGAAATAGAGGCATTACAGAGCCGCGATAAAGTCCTCCCGTACACCCTGGATACCGGTTCCGTCGTCCTGTTTATAGGGAATTCCCCGGATCTATTTGAGGCCGCCCAAATCCTATCAGGGGTGGCTGATGTAAAAATTCTGGCGAAAAGCCTTGCAGAGGCAGGGCCCGCCGGATTGGGCATGGACATTTATCTAGGCGAACTCAGGGATATCAAAGGCGAGGTGGGCGATTTCACCGTCAGTATGGAGCCCGGCCCTATAAACTTTGGAAAATGTATCTCATGTGGCAAGTGCTCAGAGGCTTGTCCAAAAGGAGCCATTTCCCATTGGCAGTACCACATAACAGAGGAATGCGACCTGTGTCGCAGGTGCTGCGATGCTTGTCCTGTGGATGCTATCTCTTTTGATAGAAAACTGGGGGAAGTCAAGGCAGGGCAGATAATAATCGCAGATAATGACAAAAAGGTAAGAGAGACAGAGGGAATCTACCGTGTCGATGTAGACAGGAGATCAATTTTTGAGGCAGCCCTTAAGGCAGTGATTAATCGCGGTAAAATTGTCAAGCCCCTGGCTGTGGAGGCCGACCTTGCTAACTGCGCCGCTGGCAAAAGCGGTTTGGTGGGATGCACCCTGTGCGAGTCTGCCTGCATCCACGGCGCAGTGGCCAGGGATGGTGACAGGATATCTTACACCTTGGGTTCCTGCAAGGGCTGCGGTGCATGCGCTGCCGTTTGCCCCGTCTCGATACCTATCTTCAAAATAGCCCCTAGGAAGGTTATTCATCAGCAAATCAAGAACCTCCTGCGGGCTAGAGTGAAGAAAAAAGTGATACTTTTCACCTGTGAGAGGAGGGGGGAGCTGCTGGAGGCTCTGGGAAGAGAGCGAAGGGAGTATTACCCTGTTCTTCCCCTCTTGGTGCCATGCCTAAACACCATCTCTGAATTGGAAATTCTGGCGGCCTATGCAATGGGGGCGGACGGCGTAATACTCCTGGGCTGTGTGAAGTGCCTC
>JALUUU010000016.1 GCA_027021185.1 archaeon
AGCACAGTGTTTCTAATACACTTTTTCCTGGTGCAGATGCTCCTGATTTCCCTACCCTTCAGCAAACTCATCCACCCAGTGGGGATGTTCTTCACTCAGGGAATAAAGAATTCCCTAGTGGTGCTGAGGCACGTGAGGTGAGATAGAAATGGCTGAGAAAGAAGTTGATCCCTTCAAAGTACCACCGTCTCCTTCGAAAGAGCTTCCATATCCATCTCCCGAGGAGTTCTTCAAGAAAATCGCCCTCAAAACAGAGATGGTGCCAAAAGAGGAGAGGCCGAAAAAAGCTCTGGAGGCGATGCGGCACATCCTCAAAACAAGGCGCAGTGTCGCCACCTATATGGACACATGCACTAAGTGTGGAGCATGCGCCGAAAGATGCCACTACTACCTGGGCACCGAGGACCCGTTCAACATGCCTGCCCACCGGGTGGACTTGTTCAGGAAAGTGTACAAAAAACATTTCTCCATAGGGGGAAAGCTCTTGGGCTCCATAGTCGGGGCGGAAGAGATGAGCAACAAGGTCCTCGACGAGTGGTTCAAATACTTTTACTCTTGCTCAGAGTGCCGGCGCTGCAGCATGTTCTGCCCCTTCGGCATTGACACCGCCGAGGTCACTATGGCTGCCAGGGAGGTTATGCTCAGAGTTGGTATAGGGACCAAGTACTCAAACGAAATAATATCCAAGGTGTACGAGGTCGGAAACAACCTTGGCATACCGGAGCTGGCCTTCTGGAACAACATACAATTCTGCGTTGATGAGATCAAAGACACCATGGGGATAGAGGTCAAGTTCCCAGGGGTTAAGAAGAGCCCCGAGGATGAGATGGCGGAGCCTAAGAAGGGTGCTGAGATTCTTTACGTACCGCCGAGTGCGGACCTCTTCGTTAACATAGACACCCAGATAGGATCGATGCTTGTCTTCCATGCCGCTGATGCTGATTACACCATGAGCCACCGCGCCTCTGAGGCCGCAAACTTCGGTCTTTTCCAGGACTACGCAGACCTTAAAGCGATTAACAAGCGAATCGTCGACGAAGCCCATCGCCTCGGAGTCAAGAAAGTCGTCTTCGGAGAATGCGGCCATGCCTGGCGTGCCGCTAAAAACATAACCGAGAACTGGAACGGGCCGCTGAACTTTGAGATAGAGCATATCCTGCAGTACACCGAGAGACTCATCCGCGAGGGAAAGATAAAGCTGGACAAGACCCGTGTAAAGGAAATCGTAACACTCCACGATCCATGCAACTACGCCAGAGGAAGCAAACTACTAGACCCCCAGCGCTACATCCTTAAGAACACGGTCAGCGACTTCAGGGAAATGGCCGCCGATAAGATTCGGGAATACACCTTCTGTTGCGGAGGTGGAGGCGGCATGCTCATGGACGAGCTCATGGATCTCCGTATGAAGGGCGGCAGACCAAAGGCAGAGGCTGTCAAAGAAGTGGGAGCAAAGTATCTGGCGGCGCCCTGCGCTATATGCAAGGCCCAGCTACGCCTCGTGATGCCCCACTACAAGCTCGACACAGAGGTCGTCGGAGTCATGGATCTAGTGGCAAAGGCCATAGTCATTGAGGGAGCCAAAGTACCTGGTGAAGCTCCTGCTCCAGCTCCCGTACAGAAAACCAAGTGTTCGTTGTGTGATGCTGAGTTTGCTTCGTTTGATGAGTGTGCTGAGCATGCTGAGAAGGAGCATCAGATTTCTAAGGATCAGGCTGATCTTTGCTGTGAGACTGTTGAGGCTGCGGCTGTTGCTGGTTGTAAGTGTTCGTTGTGTGATGCTGAGTTTGCTTCGTTTGATGAGTGTGCTGAGCATGCTGAGAAGGAGCATCAGATTTCTAAGGATCAGGCTGATCTCTGTTGCGAGCCCAAATAAATAGTGAAAACTAAAATAAAAAAGAGCTAAGGGGCCTGAGCCCCTCTTTTTTTAATATTTTTACACGCAACCCGTAGGTTTAGGTAGGCCGGCTATCTTACAGGCCTGCTTAGCAGGTCCACTCGGGAATAGCTTGTAAATATATTTCAGGTCCTTGTCCGCCCCAAGGTTCTTCTGAACCTCTTTGACGAGGATTCTTATCATTGGCGCGATTTGATATTTCTTATAGTAGTCTCTGAGGAAATTAATTATCTCCCAGTGCTCCGGTGTTAGTTCGATGCCTTCCTGCTCAGCAATTGCCTTAGCTACGTCTTCGTTCCACTTCTGCCAGTCCTTTAAAAACCCGTTCTCGTCCAGCTCCAAGGTTTCGCCTTTAACAGTTATCGTCCCCATGTTATCACCTGTGTATCCCTTCCAGAAAATCATATATAAATATTTTGGATATAGAAAACTCCGTCCCCGTAGAGGAGATACTTTCCCCGCAGATAAACAATCAAAAAGCAGCTAGGTCTAGCACGTCACTGAGCTACTCTTTTTTAATTCTCTCCGCTACTCCGAGGAAATTTTCCACCATCTTTGGATAGGCTAGTACATGGAAATGGAGATAGCCGGCCACCGTGTTTTTCTTCATCACGCCGTCATGGGCTCCGTCCACACCCTTCCCTCTGGCTGTTTTAAAGGCATAATCAACTTTGTTCTTTAACTTGACCTTGGAGTAGTGGAACTCATGACCCAGAAGCACGTCTCCTTTCCGCGCAATGGGGCTGTCCCTGAGGGCCACCCGGCGGGCGTAGCCCAGGGCCTGAAAACGCTGCATCATTTTGGTATCTAAGGGGAGGAAGCCAACCATCTCATATTTTCCCCTTGGAGTTATTAGCCTTTCTCCGAGATACATCAGCCCGCCACACTCCGCGTACACCGGTCGGCCGTCCTCACAAAATTCCCGTATATCCTCTCTTAGGCTGCTGTTTTTCTCAAGCTCAGAGGCGAACACCTCGGGGAATCCCCCGCCTATGTATAATGCGTCGACATCTGGAAGTGAGCCGTCGTTAATGGCATTAATATAGCGCACTCCCTTAGAGGCGGCATCCAGGGCATCTATCACGTCTTGATAGTAGAAATTGAAGGCGGCGTCTTTTACAACGCCCACGGTAACGTCAAATTTCTTGGGTGGGTGGAAAATCTCGTTTTCGTCCACCTCTTCTAGCTCCGGCGCTTTTTCAGCGATTTCTATAATCCCCTCCACATCGATGTGCTCCTCAACGATATCTGCAAGGTGATTGAAGAGGTCTTCTATGTTTTTTTTCTCATGGGCGGGCACCAAACCAAGATGCCTCTCCGGTATTAGGATGTTAGTGTCTCTCGGTACCACCCCAACGACACGCATCCCTGCGAGTTTCTCCACCGCTGCATGAACTTTGCTGGCATGGCGTTCACTTCCCACACGGTTAAGAATGACACCTTGGATATCGACGTCCTTGTCGAATACTTTGTATCCTAAAACTAGGGCCGCGGCTGTCCGGGCAATCCGCTCCACATTGGCTATGAGAATAACCGGAGAGCGAAGGATCTTGCTAGCCTCTGCCGTGCTCCCTTTCTGGTCTATAGCGTTGTGGGAATCATAGAGCCCCATAGTGCCCTCGATTATAGCGATATCCGCGTTTCTGAAGTTTCTCTGAAAGGTTTCCAAAAGATTCTCAGGGGACATAATGTATCCGTCGAGATTTCTCGAGACCTGGCCTGTAGCGAAGTAATGGAATCCAGGATCTATGAAGTCGGGGCCTATCTTATATGGCTGCACTTTATAGCCTCTTTTAGATAGGGCACGCATTAGCCCTATGCTTATCACGGTCTTTCCTGCCCGGCTGCTGGTCCCTGTAAGAAGAATTCTTGGAAGTTTCACGTTATTATGGGGAAGTTCCTAATGTTGATAAAATTATTGAGAATAAAAATTATCTAAGCTTGAACAGAATTCTTCTTAAAAAAATATTTATTATCTAATGTCTATTCCTTAAAAAGGGATTAAAAAATGGTGTTGCGGGGGAAAGAGGTCACTCCGATTATGAATGAACTAGAGAAGACTCGCTATCCCAGTTATGTCTCGGAGCTGAAAAAGACAAGATTCCCCCTCCTACTCTACGAAGAAGCCCTCAAATACAGAGAGACCCAGACAAGCGCAGGTGGTTATGTTTCAGTACCTGGCGTAGCGGCTGGTGTTCTGGCCAGAGCCACAAAAAGGCCTGAGATAGCTAAAGATATGAACCTTATCAGGGTGATGGCTCCCTTGGGTTTTTTCTACAACACTGAGACCATGAGGCGCCTATGCAGGATAGCCGACGAGGAAGCCATCGGCCTTCTCCACCTACACAGCACCGGGAAAAACCTGGAGATCCTGGATATACCCATGGACAGGCTCTCCAGGATAGTTGAAAGGATAAACAATGAGACAGGGCTGGACGTCGGCTCGACCGGGGACGACTTCAGACGCCCTGTGGAGTGCCTCGGCCCGGTGCGGTGTGAAAACGCTCTCATTG
>JALUUU010000017.1 GCA_027021185.1 archaeon
TGGAGGCCTTCTCTATGGCGTGGCGCATCAACGACTTCCTGGACATCCTTATAAGGACCTCGTCCCTGAGGAGCTCCCTCATCTGCTGGAGCTGCTTCGCGGGAATGCCCTCTACGTCTGCCACCCCTATCACGGGGTACTCCAGGATCAGCTTTTTCAGCTTCTCGACCTCGTCGAATTTCCACTTAGCAACGTGAGTCATGATGCGGCCTCTATCTTAACGCTCGGTCCCATGGTTGTTTTAAGGTAGACCGACTTTATATCGTCATATCCTTTTTCTAGCTTTCGCTCCAAAAGGCTCATAACCGCCTCGACGTTCTTGGCGACCTTGGCGTCCTCCATCTCCTCTGTGCCCACCGCCACGTGGATGATGGGCTTGTCCTTGGTTCTGAGCCTCACGGTCCTGCGAAGCCTCTCCACGTGGGGGGCTATGTCCACGTTGGCCGGCACGGGCTTGGGCATCTTGCCCCTCGGCCCCAGGACTGGACCCAGGGTCTTGCCCACCAGGGGCATCATGTCCGCCTGGGCGATGAAGAACTCGTATTCCCTGGCGAGCTTCTTCGCCTCCTTCTTGTCCTTGGCCAGCTCCGAAAGCTCCTCCTTGGTTATGACCCTGTCCGCGTGCTTTTTGGCCTGAAGGGCCAGCTCGCCGTCGGCTATAACGGCGATCTTAACCTTCTTACCCCTTCCGCTTGGAAGGATCACCTCCTCGTTAAGCCTGTTCTCAGGCTTAGTGGTGTCGATGTTGAGGTTTATCGCAAGGTCTATGCTCTGGGTGAAGCCCCTTTTTTTCTGCTTCTCCTTAACTTCCTTAAGAACCCTTAAAACGTCGTCGGTCTTGAACATGATGCCGTCACCCCTTCAGCACTTCGTCATAGGCTCCGGACTCGATCTCCTGCTGCACATCCCTGGCCCGCTTTCCCTCCACGGTCACCCCCATGGAGTTGCACGCCCCGAGGACTTCCTTCACGGCGGCCTTGAGGCTCGCGGCCAGGAGGTCGTCCTTCTTCATCCTGGCGAGCTTGGCCGCAGCCTCTATGCTCAGGTCCCCCGCGACCTCCTCTCCGGGAGAGCTGGATCCCTTCTCTAATCCCAGCTCCTTCTTGATGAGGGCGCTCATGGGGGGGCTGCCAACTTTTATCTCGAACTCCTTGGTCTCAGGGTCCACCAGGATCTTGACGGGCACCTTCATGCCCTTAAAGTCCTTGGTCTTCTCGTTGATGGCGTTAACGACGGCGCCTATGTCCACCCCGAGGGGGCCCAGGCTTGGACCCAGGGGTGGGCCCGCGCTGGCCTCGCCTCCGTCCACCAGGGCATTAACCTCCTGTTTCATCCTCGTGTTCCTCCTTCCTGAGAACCTTTATGCTGTCCCCGCGCACCGTCACGGGTATGGGCACGAGGGCCTCGAAGAGCTCCACGGTTATCTCCTCCTTCTTCAGGTCGACCCTGACGACCCTGGCCTTCTCACCCCTGAAGGGCCCGCTTATGAGCTCAACTATATCGCCGGGCTCCACCTTGGTAACCATGGGCTTGGGCTCGAAGAATTTCTCGATGTCCTCGATGCCTATCTCACCGGAGACAATCCCCCTGGCGTGGGCCACCCCTTTCAGGGACTTCTCCACCTCCGTTCTGTTGGATGTCTCCACCATAATGTAGCCCCTTATCTCGTAGGGCACGAGAACAGAGTAAATCTCAAAGCCTTCTCGCTCGGTTCTCGCAGTAATCATGTCCGCCACGTTCTTTTCCTGGCCTATGGTGGTTCTCACTGCGTAAATCTTGGTTTCCATCTTTTCCACCTTCAAAATAAATGCCGTCTACAAAACGGTCTGAAACAGCTGAATCAGCATCCGAATAACGAAGCCCACGGCCCCAACTACCAATATGCCCATGCCAGTTATCTTGGCTATCATGATGAACTCGTTTTTCTTGGGTTTCCTGGAGAGCCTTATAACTCTGTTCCACTCTTTAAGGGTCTTCTGAATCATTTTAATCCAAAAAGTCTATCCCGAGCTCTTTCTTTAAGTCCGTCTCTTCTCCCCGGGAGATGAGCTCCTTGGCCCCAATTATCTGCTTAGACCGCACCCCGGTTACAACGAGCATAACCCTGAGGATTCCTTTAAGGCCGTCATCCACCTGGGCCCCCCAGATGATGTTGGCCCGGGGATCAAGCCTCTGGGAGACAACCTCCACGACCTGCTCCGCCTCGGCGAGGCTCATGTCTTCGCCGCCAACCACGTTGACAAGAGCACCCTTGGCCCCGGTTATGTCGACGCTGAGGAGGGGTGAATTAACTGCCTTGTCAATGGCCTCAGCGGCCCTGTTCTCGGTGTCGCTCTCCCCTAGGCCGATCATGGCCACGCCTCCGCCCTCCATAACCGCCCTAACGTCGGCGAAGTCCAGGTTTATGAGCCCCGGCTTCGTGATGAGCTCGGCTATCCCCTTCACGGCCCTGACGAGGATCTCGTCCGCCACCTTGAAGGCGGCTCCCAGGGGAAGGGTAGGGGCTATCTCAAGCAGCCTGTCATTGGGGATAACGATGACAGTGTCCGTCTCCTTCCTTAGCTTCTCGAGGCCCATCTCGGCGTTGCTCCTCCGCCTCATGCCCTCCATGGTGAAGGGGAAGGTAACGACGGCCACGGTTAGGGCCCCGATCTCCTGAGCGATGTTAGCGATGACGGGGGCGCTCCCTGTGCCCGTTCCTCCGCCGAGGCCACAGGTTATGAAGACCATGTCCGCGCCCTCCATAACCTGCCTGAGCTCGTCGGTGCTCTCCCTGGCGGCCTCCTCACCGATCTGAGGAATGGATCCGGCACCTAGCCCCCCTGTAAGCTTCCTGCCTATCAGCACCTTCTTACTAGCCCTCGAGTACAGCAGATCCTGGGCGTCTGTGTTTACCGCGACGATCTCCGCTCCCTGGATCCCTACGTCGCTCATCCTGCTCATGGTGTTGCACCCGGCACCACCTGTACCCATGACGACGATTTTCGCCCTGACCTGGGAGAGGATTTTCTCCAGCTCCTCATCTATTCCGACCCGGGATCCGGGATTATTTTTAGGCCTGCCCCGGCTTTTTCTTCCGAAAGCGGCATTTTTGACATCCTCGACCACAGTATCCACCGTAAGAGCCTCCTCATAAAAATTGGCCTAGGTATATTTAAATATTTTTGTATCCGGTTTTTTGGCTCCGACGAAGGTGAGGGAGGCCTGTATATTATATTGTCTACCAAGGCGCAGCAGAGGGATGCTCCGCGCTCCTCAGAAAACTCCTCGATATCAGAAAATATCGGGAAAACCGGGTAAAACGATGAGGTAAAGGAGGTAATAAACCGCGCTATGTTTCAAAACCTGAAAAAAAAGCTTTTTAAACTATTTATTAAAGCTGATTAACCAGTGGTTTACCTATGGCAGATAAAAAGATAATGGTTGTGGACGACAACGAGGAGGTAATAACCCTGGTTAAAACCGCCCTCGAGCGTGAGGGATACAGCGTTGTGGGGGTTACAAGCGGCAGGGACTGCCTCGAGAAAGTGGAGGATGAAAAGCCAGACCTCATCCTCATGGACGTGATGATGCCCAGCCTCGACGGCTGGGAGGTCTGCAAAAGAATAAAGGAAAGCGAGCTTTTACTATCAATACCCATCTCAATGCTCACCGTCCGGAGAAGCCCCGAGGACATAAGGAAAAGCCTCGAGTACGCGGGCGCGGACGCCCACCTCAGCAAGCCCGTGAGCGTGGACGAGCTCAGAAACGTGGTGCGGGAGCTCCTGGGGAAGGACTGATCAGATTCTAAAGAGCTCTTTTATCGCCTTGGCTGTGGAGGGATCCTCTATCTTAATCTTCCTCACCCTCACCTCAAGGACCATATCCGGCTTTATCACCCTATCCCCCTTCTTTATCACCTCCCCCGCGGCCAGCCTCGCATACACCGGCCCCGGCTCGATCCCCAAGGCCCTGGCTTTCTCCGGGGAGAATCTCCTGGTCCTCAACGTCAGCTCGCCCCCAGCGAACTTTACCTCAGCCTTCTTTTTCAGTATCCTGATGCATTCCTCGATGATTTCTTTTCTCAGGTCCTCCTCCCCCTCGAAGAGGCTGCTTATCCCGCCGCCCTTCTTCCTGTACCCGCACCCCAAAGCGGACAAGCGGCCCTCCAGGGCCTTAGGATCCGCCCTCCAGGCCTCCTGGAGCAGGTTCTCATCCACCCGGAACCCACCGGGAACCCTGGAGGCTCTGCCGCGGAGGTCCCTGCCTCTTTTGAGGGGCAGGCCTGCCCTCTCTGCCATGGAGATCATCTTCTCCCTCTGGGCCTTCTTCATCCCCTTCCAGTCGAGGAAGCCGAAGGATGCCCCG
>JALUUU010000018.1 GCA_027021185.1 archaeon
TAGGTAATCTGTAATATCCCTGTAATGCAGGGCTAAAGCCCTGTAGCACTTGGCACCAGAATCCCAGGAGGTGTTTGGGAGCCTTCCCCCACCTCGAACGGCGATTGTTCCCTTTTCATAAGATAACTTGATCATGTCCATAACTGAGTCTTTCTCCAAGGACATATCGGTTTCTATCTTCTATGCACAACTTCCTATGTATCACCTGGAGTTCAGCCATGATTTTTTTCCACGTAATAGCTTTGCCTCTAGGGATAGAATAGGCAGCTCTATCAATGGGGCTAAGATTATCACGGCGGCCGTGAGCGGCTGGTCTGGAAAGGCGCCTAGGGCTATGGCCAGGGCTATTGGTGAATTCCTGGCTGATGCTGTAAAGTTCAGGAGGACGTATTCCTCCCTGTTTAGAGCGGCTAACCTGGCCACTGCTTTTGATAGAAAGAACATGACTATCAGGAAAACACCTACTGACATAAGCACTCCTGGGAAAACCGAGGCGCTCATCAAAATCTCCTTTCCTGTAAGGGCAAACATAAACAGCACAACTATTGTGAGGGAGATTGTTTGGAGGTTCATGAAGAAAGAGTCTGAGACTGGTTTATCCTTTATACTTATAAGAAACCTTGCAACTCTGGAAAGCAAAAAGGGCAGCAGAATAAACAGTATAAAGGCGTATGAGAAATCGCCTATTTTTACTGTAATCTCCTCTCCTACAATGAGAAAGATGTATAGGGGTAGCAACATTATTTGAAGAAATAAATTCCAGGGCAAGAGCAACAAGCCAAGGTCTTTATCTCCCCTGGCTTGCTGGGTAAAAGAGAGGAACCAGTCGGTACACGGTGTCACGAAGTACATGACGAGGCCCAAAAGCACATGAGGCTGATGGGTGGCAAGTAATTTTACTATAACCCCTGCTAGAGCAGGGATTACGATAAAGTTAGTAGATAAGGCTGCGACAAAAAATCTCGTATTTTTCAGAGCTTTTCTGAGGCTTTCAAAGCTCGTTGTAACCATTATACTGAATAATAAGGTAAACAACCCACCTTTTATCAATAAATCGCCATTATATAGAAACGAAGGTTGTATAGTGGCCAACCACAATCCTGCTGATATTCCGGCTATCAAAAGGACTCCTTGATAGCGATAAAGCTTCATGGCTTTTATTTAGACGCTGGGCACATAAAATTGATTGAGAATTTATCATCCCTTTTGTTGAAAAATTTTTGAATTTTTGTTGAAATTTCCTTAGATGAAGTTTATTTTCCACTATATGAGCATATTTATTATCAAAAACCTTAAATATGGCAGATACTAACCGTTTTTGTGTGAATCGAGTTCAGAGAGGTGATATTGGTGCATAAAATTGCGACAGTGTCAACGCTGGCAATAATGTTGTTCGCGGTAGCCCTTATCGCGGGGTGCACGCAACCATCAGGGGTAAGCCAGCAAGAATACGACCAGCTGAAGGCTCAACTTGAGAGCACGAAAGCTAAACTAGAGAGCACGGAAGCAGCGCTAGAAGAGGCAAAGGCGGCCGCAACGAAAGTTGAGGCAAAGCCGGCAGTGTCCGACGAACTAATGAAGAAAGGCGAGAAGATATACTTTGACCGCTGTGCTGGATGCCACGGCACCCTTAGAACAGGAGCCACTGGACCGAAGATTACTCCGGACAGAACCAAAGAACTGGGAACAGAGGCTCTTAAGACCATCATAGCCAATGGGCGACCTGGAACAGCCATGCCTCCGTGGAAGCAGTTCCTCACCGATGAAGAGATAAACATCATGGCTCTCTACATCCAAGAGGAACCACCAGAGCCACCGTTCAACTCGCTGGAGGAAATCGAGGCTACGGCATGGGCCACACCCAAAGACGAGCTGCCTACGGCCCCAACCCATGAGTACAACATCGAGGACCTGATGATAGTGACTCTGCGAGATGTGGGCAAGCAGGCGATAATCGACCAGAAGTCCAAGAAAGTCGTTAAGGTTCTTGGAACCGGCTTTGCAACCCACGTGACAAAGTTCTCCACCGACGGCAGATTCGCCATATCCATGGGCAGAGATGGGAAAGTAACAAAGATAGACTTGTACTCCCTGAAGGTTGTAGGGGAAGCAAAAATAGGCAGCGACGCTAGAGATGTCACTGTAAGTCGAGCCTCTGGCTACGAGGATAAATACATAATTGCAGGCGCCTACTGGCCACCACAAGCGGTAATTTTAGACTTTGAAACCATGAAACCATTGAGGATAATCAATCTACAAGGGGTAGACGTTGACGGTGTGTATCAAAAAGAAGTTAGAGCAGCAGCCATATATGCTTCAAAAAAGAAACCACTCTTTGTAATTAACGCTAAAGAAACAGGTATGGTTTGGCTCGTGGACTACACCGATCTAGAAAACCTGCGTACTACTATTATAAAAACAGAGAAGTTCCTCCATGATGGTTTCTTTGACCAGACAGGGAGATATTGGATGGACGCTGCTAACGCTCGGAACAAGATGGTAATCGTCGATACCGTCGAAGAAAAATTCGTTACTGCAATAGAAACAGGGAAAAAACCACATCCGGGACCAGGAGCTTCTTGGGAAACTAAGAAGTATGGCTGGGTATCCGCAACTGTGCATATAGGAGAAGGCAAGGTAACTATCTGGGGAACTGACGAGAATAAGCCAGAGTACCAGTGGAAAATAATAAAAGAGGTCAAGTATCCAGCGACTTCAGGCGGTCTCTTCATAAGGACCCATGAGGGCACTCCCTACGTATGGTTTGACTCACCGCTTTCCTCTATACCCACCGAGGCTCAGCAGATATACGTGATGGACAAGGAGACCTTTGAGATCGTTAAGATCCTACGACCGACCGAGGCTGAAGGAACACTGGCTCTCCACATAGAGTTCAACAAGGATGGCAGTGAAGCATGGGTTAGCGTATGGGACAAGAAGAAAAACGGTAAAGACAACGCCATCGTGGTATACGACTCCAACACTCTGGAGGAGATATACCGGTTCACCAACGACAAGAACCCAGAGCTAGTAACGCCCACAGGGAAGTTCCAAGCATACCTCCGCTCCCACGAATAAAAGCCTAAGTAAAAAAACCGCGACCAATAAGATAAGCGATGGAGCCAGTTTAGCTGGCTCCCTTTTTAATTTTTCAAAGGAGGTTTAGAATGATAAACTGCACCAAACTCCTTCACAGCTCTGAAACTCTGAAGGAGATTAAAAGATACTCCAAGATAGAGGCGGCAACACCCAAGTGGATGCTTCGTTTCTCCAAGGTTTCATCGCCCATGGTGGTGTGGAATACGACTAAGAGGTGCAATTTGAGATGTGTTCACTGCTACCTCAATGCAGGAGAAGCCGAGAACGGAGAACTCACCACCAGGGAAGCTATGAATCTCATTGAGGATCTGGCGGAGATAAGAACGCCTCTCCTGGTGTTCTCAGGGGGAGAACCCGTTCTCCGCGATGACATATACGAGCTTAACGAATACGCTATGGAGCTCGGACTCAGAACTATATTATCCAGCAACGGCGCCCTCATCACTCGAAGGGTTGCTGAGAAAATAAAAGATGCAGGATTCGTTTACGTTGGGGTCAGCCTCGACGGCTCGGAAAATGCCCATGACAAATTCAGGGGCGTCAGAGGGGCATTTAAAGACTCCATAAGAGGCCTGAGGAACCTCATGGAGGTTGGCGTAGATACTGGCGTCAGATTCGCCATAACTCACCAGAATTATGATGAGCTGCCCAAGGTATTGGAAATAGTAAAAAAAGAAGGCGTGCCCCGGTTTTCGGTATTCCAGCTTGTTTATGCTGGTAGAGGGAGGGACATCATCAACTGGGATATCTTCAATGAAGAGAGACGTAAAGTCATGGAATACATCATAAGAGTGGCCGAGGAAAACGGCGACATGAACATAGTTACGGCAGACAACTACGCGGACGGTATATACCTCCTAAAACACGTGGCTGAAAAAGAACCCGAGAGAGCCCTGGAAGTTGAGAAGCTCCTGGCCATGCAGAGCGGCTGTCCCGCCGGTGACAAACTTGCTAATGTGGACAACGTCGGAAACGTTCATCTTTGTCCATACTGGCAAAACAGGATAATAGGTAACGTCAGGGAACAGAGCTTCAGCGACATATGGTTTGACGAGGAAAACGAGCTTCTGCGAATGATGCGGGATAAGACCCGGTATCTGAAGGGTAAGTGTGCAAGGTGCAGCTATAACCACCTTTGCAGGGGGTGTAGGGTCAGGGCAGAGGTTGTTTACAATGACCCACTGGCAGAGGACCCTGCTTGCTACTTGAAGGAGGAGG
>JALUUU010000019.1 GCA_027021185.1 archaeon
ATCCCCATAGAGAGCGCGTCCCACATATTCGTCGCTAAGAGGGTTGTGGGCATAGACGAGAACAGGTCCTTCTCTGTTGTGAGGGAGTACTCGGCCACCAACATCAGGAGCGGCACCATCAGGTGGTCCTTTGAGCTCCCCTGCGGCTATGACATTACCAACGTAACGATGCTGGTGACGACCTCAGACATCACAGGAAACGAGTACGTTCATTTCAGAGTCGATAACCCCCCTGATCCCTCCCTCACCGCGAGCTCCCGGCAGCGCCTCTTCATAGGCACCGACATGGTTAATTTTTCATGGGACGACGCATACAATGACCCGACCTGGACAACCTGGCAGCAGGCGAGGAGCTACGTTATCCAGGGGAACGACCACTCACGGTATCCGTCTAAGACCCTGGAGACCTATCTTAGGGAGTACTTGGTGTCGGATTTGAACACGGTAGAGATCTACGTGGATGTTGCCCCTGGCGGGGCCAGGGGGGATGTTGCGGCCCTGCTCAACGTCACATACTCTTATCCGACGCCCCGGGAGGGCATGGTCACTCTGAAGGTTTGGCGGTGATTGAATGGACAGAAGGGCTTTCATCTTCACCATGGACGCCATCCTGGCCCTGATACCGGTGTTCGTTGTTTTAGCAGCGATCTCTCAGCTGGGGACGGATCCCGTGCTCAGGCTTCAGAGCGGCATCCTGGGCAAGGAGCGGGTTGCCCAGGACGTCCTCGCCACCCTGGATCAGCTCAACCTCGTGGACAGTACGAACTCCTCGGCCGTGAACGACACCCTTAAAAGGCTGGTCCCTGGGCACCTGCTTTACAACTACACATCTTTATCCCTTGACGGAGGTGAGAGGTTCAGCCTCGCTAGCGGCGGCATAGGCGGGGCGGAGGACGTCGTCGTTGCCAAGAGGATCGGCACGGTTTCCAGGGGCTACATGGCCATAGCCACTCCAAACATCTTCGGGGAGACTGTGCATCCCGACACCAACAATGAGGCCCGGGTTATAAACGCCGTTCTCTACTCTCTCCTGGGGATAAATGAGATAGATGTTACCACAGTAGATCCCAGCGACGTAACCTACTCCCAGTGGAGGAGCATCGGTAGGGTAACCGTTGCATTGAGCAACATCTCCGCGTGGGCGGGTACGAATAATACCCTGGATTACCTCATAGACAGGCTCACCGAGGAGGCATCTGCTCAGGGGAAGAGCCAGGCTGTCTCCGGTCTTGGGAGACTTAAGTCCAGGCTCCAGGAGGTTGTGGCTGGAAACACCACGGCAGGCGGTCTCCGCTATAATGTTAATGAAATCCTGAACGCAGACCTGGGGGATGCGGAGATAGCTGGGATGAAGGCCAGCTCATCAGAGGTTATACTTGCCGCTTTCCAGTCAGCCAACGCCGGCAGGGGAAGCCTTAACCCCCAGTACATCTCCATGACGAGTATCCTGGGGGATCAGAACGAGGGC
Organism: archaeon; assembly: GCA_027021185.1. GTDB lineage: Archaea > Hydrothermarchaeota > Hydrothermarchaeia > Hydrothermarchaeales > JALUUU01 > JALUUU01. The sequence continues at coordinate 1,469 of JALUUU010000019.1, forward strand.
TGCGGTGGAGGGAACAAATGTGACTACTTCATGAATCTATCCATCGCCATATTTGTGCCGACCCAGATCTCAGCTGTATCCGTGGGCAAGACCTTCTACTCAAGCAAGGCCGAGGTGAATCTATCTGTTTACGAGGTTTACACTACCGGCGGCGTGAAAAGAAATGCCAACATATCCTATAACATCACCTCAAGGCCGAGCTACAACATCACCAGCATGTATGCCCAGGGCGCCAACATCAGGATTGACAGATTCCACTCCATCGCCTTTGACGTCGACGGCTACGGGGAGATAAACGCCACGGTCTTCTACACCAGCACGACCTCGGCTGTTTTTGAGCAGAGGGAGAGAGACTTTGGCAGGATCACTTTCTCCGGCACCCCTGTTCAGAAAAACGACAGAAGGATCTTCACTGAGGAAACAGGGGACCTGAATCAGGGTAACAACTACCGGAACGCCAGAGACATAGCATCCGACGGAGGCATGCGCACGATATTTGACCGCCTCTTGTTCGACAGAAGGCAGGGAGACAGGAAGAGGGGCTATGCCAGCATAAGCGATGCTAAGCTGATAACCAAGGGGACAATAGTCGTTTTGAGGCTGTGGGAGGGATGAGAAAATGAGGGGCTCCGCGATGGAAAACCACGGGTTCATTTTCACAGGCACGGCTTTTCTCCTGGTCCTGCCTGCCCTCCTCCTGGTGGCATCCCTCGTAAACATGCTGGAGTTCGGGGGGCACGGTGTCTCTAGGGCTATTCATGGGGACGTCCTTCTCTATGCATATGACAGCGTATCATCCAGCTTTAACAGGTCTGCCCACGACCTTGTATCTAAGTATGGCGATGACGAAGACGAGATACAGGATGCCCTGAACAATGTGTGGAGGCCTGCCATGGAGGGGAATTTCTCTCAGGAGCTCGGGGTCAACATATCCATAGGCACCATATATGCTGAGGACGACGACGACATGATCAAGATAAGCGGCTCAGCGGCCAATACCAGCGAGAAGATAGAGGTCAACATAACTGGTGCGGATGGGGAGCTGAATCTAACTCGGAAGATGAGGTCCCTCTGGATCGCTTATTAAATCATGGATGCATGGGTTCAGCTTTTTTATATGTCCTGGGAATATTCTCTATTAAATGAAGAACCGGATCGTCATGCACGTTGACATGGACTATTTTTACGCGGCGTGCGAGGAGAAACTTAATCCTGAGTTAAAGGGTAGGCCACTGGTGATATGCGTGTACTCCTCAAGGGGCGGGGGCAGGGGGGCGGTCAGCACGGCCAATTACGAGGCCAGGAGGCTGGGGATCCGCTCTGGGATGAGCTGCCTCGAGGCAAAGAGACTTGCCCCTGCGGCTGTTTTTCTCCCAGCGAATTTCTCCTTATACGAGGAAGTATCTGAGGGGATTATGGCGTATCTCCGGGATAAGGGAGACGCCTTCGAGCAGATCGGGATTGATGAGGCATTCCTCGATGTGACGGATAGGGTTGGGGGGAGCTACGAGGAGGCTGAGAGATTAGCCGCCGGTATCAAGAGGGACGTGTACACAACGGAGGGCCTAACCTGCTCCATAGGGGTGGCGCCGAATAAGCTCGTTGCTAAAATAGCCAGCGGCCACAGCAAGCCTGACGGCCTGACCGTGGTCCCGCCCTGGAGGGTGGAGGAGTTTCTCAGCCCCCTAGGGGTTTCTAAGCTGTGGGGCGTGGGTGGGAAGACGGCTGAGGCTCTCAGGGAGATGGGCATTATAACCGTGGGGGATCTTTCGAAGGCGGATCCAGGGGATTTAATCGAAAGATTCGGTAGAAAAAAAGGGTCATGGCTCTACAACGCCTCCAGGGGCCTTGACTATTCCGTGGTGAGGGAGAGGACCGAGTCCAGGCAGCTGGGAAGGATCACAACGCTCCCCAGAAACACCAGGAAAACAGGGGACATTATCCCCGTCCTGGATAGGCTGTGCAGGGAGGTTTCCGAGGCTCTCGGAGAATCTGGGCGCTCATTCAGAACCGTTACCCTCGTGGCGGTGACCCAGGACATGAGGCTTCACACTAGATCCAGGACTCTAGAGGCACCAGTCAGGGATGCCGCCACTCTCATGAATAACGCGGTGAGCCTCCTAGAGGCGTTTCTGAGGGATAATGCTCTCAGCCTGCGGAGGGTGGGAGTGAGGGTCTCGGGGCTTGTAAAGGCAGAGCCCCAGAAAACCCTTTTTGATTTCTAGTCCCCTTTATTCCTCCAGTGCAGTAACTTTATGAGAAATCAGCGTTTAAATAATGGATGTGGCTGGGCGGGAGGACCTGCGTCTAAACCGATGCGTCGAGAAAAGTGGTTAGTATGGAGACAATAAACAAGAAAATAGACGAGGAGTTCAGCGTCTGTGATACCTGCGGCTACGACCGGGGTTTTCATGTGTCCTTCGTAAAAGAGGGCGGAGGGTTCCAGGCTGTCCTGATCTGCCCGGAGTGCGGGCAGCGGTTCAGAGTTGGGTGGGCTACGCCTCTTGGGTGAACTCTCTCAGAGCCTCGTATGGGGTGAAGTAGCGTCCCTGGGCTAGATGGGTGGCGAGAAGAGAGGCCACAGCGGCGCCTATGAAGATCAGGTAGAGGAGGATGGCCTGAAACTCCGCGGCCAGTATGGGATCCTGCCCTGAGAGAACCATTCCGGTCATTAGTCCTGGTATATGCACGATCCCCGTGGTCTTTAACCCGTTCAGCCTCGGTATAAGGGAGGCCGTGACAGAGGCTTTAACGTATTCTTTTACCGCTGTTTTAGGGTCCAGGCCCAGGGAGAGATAAGCCTCTATCTCTTCTCTGTTGCTCCTTATCTCCATGTCAAGTCTCTC
>JALUUU010000020.1 GCA_027021185.1 archaeon
AAGATGCCATCAATCTCTTAGAGAACATGGGGGCCAACCCCCTGGCAGCGGTTGTGCTCATAGATAAAAAGGGACTTAAGAGCATATCAGGCAAACCGGTCAAAGCCCTCATGAGCGTGGGCATCGTAGAAGACGTTGACAGGTAAGGAGTCGCCAATGAAGGGCGAGGAGCTACTGAACAGACACCTCGACATGGTGGACGAGGAGATAAAGAAGGTTTTCGAGAGCAGGACTCATCCAGCACAGCTCTACGATATGATGAAGTATCACCTGGGCTGGCTCGACGAGGACCTGAAGAAGGTGGAGCAGTACCGGGGGAAACGCTTCAGGCCGACTCTATGCCTCCTCGTTTACAACGCCATCAGCGGTGTCTACGACAAGGCCCTCCCCGCCGCGGCTGCCATCGAGCTGATCCACAATTTCTCCCTGATCCACGACGACATAGAGGACATGGACGAGGAGCGCAGACATAAGGCCACGGTGTGGAAGCTCTGGGGAATAAGCCAGGCCATAAACGTGGGAGACGGCATGCATGTGATGGCCAACCTCGCAGCCCTTCGAATGGCAGATCAGGGGGTCACCAGCGAAAAGGTCGTGGAGGTCCTAAGGATCCTCAACGAAACCATTATCACTCTCTGCGAGGGCCAGTACCTGGATATGAGCTTCGAGGATAGGCTGGATATTACCCTAGACATGTACCTGGACATGATCCGCCGCAAGACGGCCGCCCTCGTCGAGGCTTCCACGTGGATAGGGGCCACCCTTGCCACTGAAGACGCATCCAAGGTAAATAATTTCAGGGGTTTCGGCAGGAACATCGGCCTCGCTTTTCAAATAATCGACGACATCATAGGCATATGGGAGAAAGCAGAGCAAACAGGAAAGCCAAAGGCCAGCGACGTCAGAAACAGGAAGAAGACGCTTCCCATATTATTTGCCTTGGAGAAAGCCAAGGAAAGTGATAGAAAAACATTAAAGGAGCTGTACAGCCGGCCCCGTTTGACGGATGAGGATGTGGAAAAGGTTCTGAGCATCCTTGAATCCAGCGGTGCCTATGAATTCTCAAAGAAGATGGCTGAAGATTACGAGAGAACAGCCCTTCAAGAGCTCGCTGAAACAGGGATAGAAAACGAAGCCATAGCCGACATTAAGGCCTTGGCAGAATTTCTTATTAGGCGAAAATACTAGTCTTATTTTTTCTTTTTGTCCGCCACATCCAATGCGGCCCTGGCCGAGGCGAGGGCTAAAGCTATCTCATGGCCCTCCCTGGATAGGGGCTCCTCCTTAAACTCTCCCTCTTTCACATAGCACTGGAACCCAGTGACGCCTTCTTCTCCTTTAACAGCCACGACCTCGAGGGCAACTCTCTGCTCCCCCTCACCGGCCTGGATTTCGATCTCTCCTTTGTCACATCCTTTTTTCACTGCCTCTTCGAAGATGGTTAGAAGCCTGTAAAGGTGCTTTTTAGATACCTTTTCAGCTAATTTCGCCCCCAAGATCCCCTCCTCTTCGCCCAAAAGGACTTTGGCCTTCTTATTGATGTAAATAAAGTTTCCGGTTATGTTCAGGTCAAAAAAGGCGCATGGAAGCATCTCTGCTAAATTAATGTATCTCTTTTTAAGCTCCTGGAGCCCCATGATTAAGGGGCTACACCTGGAAGCTTTTATAATTTATTTAAAATTTAATTTTACGATGTTATCTAAAAATAAATCTGCAAGGAGCCGAAACATGGCGGGGAAGAAAAAGAGCAAAGAGGAGCCAAGGATCGGAGTATATATTTGCGACTGCGGTGTGAATATCGCAGGAATAGTCAATAATCCTGAGCTAACCAGGTACGCCTCTAAACTTAAAGGCGTCGTCCTGGCAAAAGAGTACAAATTCATGTGCGCTGAACCGGGACAGCGCATGATAAAAGACGACATAAAGGAGCATAATCTGACCCGCGTTGTAGTTGCCGCATGCTCCCCCAACATGCACGAGGAGACTTTCCGCAACGCATGCAAAGAGGGAGGTCTTAATCCCTATCTTTTTGAGATCGCTAACATACGAGAGCACTGCTCCTGGGTGCATATGCGGGAGAAGGCCAGGGCCACTGAGAAGGCCAAGGATCTTGTGAGAATGGCGGTGGCCAAGGCAAGGCTGCTGGAGCCCCAGGATAAGATAAGGGTAAAAGTTAAGGACAGAGCCCTGGTCATTGGAGGAGGAATCGCCGGTATCCAGGCTGCCCTGGACCTTGCCGATCAAGGCTTCAAGGTCATTCTCGTCGAGCGCTCTCCATCCATCGGGGGCAAAATGGCCCAGATAGATAAGACCTTCCCCACCATGGACTGCTCATCCTGTATATTGACGCCTAAGATGGTTCAGGTGGAACGGCATCCCAATATTGAGCTTCTGACCTACGCAGAGGTCAAAGAGGTCGACGGATACATAGGAAACTTTAAAGTGAAAATAGAGAAGCGTCCTCGCTATGTCACTCCTGACTGCACAGCCTGCGACTTATGCACCCAGGCATGCCCCATCGAAGTGCCCAGCGAGTTCAACCTTGGTCTTGGAGCCAGAAAGGCCATATACGTTCCATTTCCCCAAGCTGTGCCCTTAATCTACACAATAGATGACGAGTCATGCATAGGCTGCGGTATGTGCAAGAATGTGTGCGAACCAGAGGCTATAGACTACGATATGGAGACTGAGATAATCGAGCGGGACGTTGGGACGATAATAGTGGCCACCGGCTATAAAATCTTCGACGCCGAGAGAAAAGAAGAATACGGCTACGGCAGATTATCAAATGTCGTTAATGCCCTCGAATTTGAGAGGCTCAGCAGCGCCTCTGGACCCACCGGGGGAAAGGTTGTTCGTCCATCTGACGGCAAGACACCCCTGCGCCTTGGCTTTGTCCAATGCGTAGGCTCAAGGGATGAGAAAGTCGGCAACCTATATTGCTCCAGGGTTTGCTGCATGTATGCGATAAAGAACGCCAGGATATACAAAGAAAAACATCCTGAGGCAGACGTATACATCTTCTACATGGACATCCGAGCCTTCGGTAAGGGATACGAGGAATTCTACAAAACCGCCCAGGAGGAGTATGGAATACACTTTATCCGTGGCCGTCCCTCTGAAGTCCTGGAAAACGAGGATAAGAATATAATAGTCAAGGTGGAGGACACCCTTCTCGGCCAAGCCCTGGAGATAGAGCTTGACCTTCTAGTGCTCAGTGTCGGCATGGAGCCCCCCAGGGGCGCTGAGGAAATCCAGAACCTCCTGAGGATATCCAGGGGCAGCGACGGCTTTTATCTCGAGGCCCATCCTAAGCTGAGAGCCGTTGACACCCTTACAGAGGGTGTCTATCTCGCCGGGACATGTCAGGGACCGAAGGACATACCTGACAGCGTTACCCAGGGAAGCGCCGCCGCTTCGAAAGCGGCCATTCCCATGTCTAAGGGCGAGGTTGAGATTGAGCCTCTGACGGCAGTGGTTGACAGAGGGGAATGTATAGGCTGCAGAATCTGTGAGCGGGTATGCATGTTCAATGCTATCTCCATCGTGGATAGGAAGGCCCATCTCAACGAAGCCCTTTGCACCGGGTGCGGTGTATGCGCCGCTGCCTGCCCAACATCCGCCATTCAGATAAGGCACTTCAAGGATACCCAGATTTTCGCTATGATAGAAGCGGCACTCAAGGAGGATTAAAGTGGGCGACGCACGATTTGAACCGAAGATAATAGGATTCCTGTGCAACTGGTGCGCCTATGCAGGAGCAGACCTTGCAGGCACCAGCAGGATACAGTACCCTCCAAACCTCCGGGTCATAAGGGTTATGTGCTCAGGCAGGGTTGACCCGAGTTTTATCCTGAAGGCTTTCGCCGAGGGCGCCGACGGAGTTTTCGTTGGGGGGTGCCATCCTGGGCAGTGCCACTACGTGGCTGGAAACGAGAGCGCCGAGCGCAGGATAAAAACCCTCTACAGGCTCCTGGAGGACCTGGGAATCGAGAAGGAGAGGCTGCTTCTGAAGTGGATAAGCGCCGCCGAAGGGCAGTTATTCGCCGAAACTATTCGGGAGTTCACGGAGAAGATAAAGAAACTTGGGCCGAGTCCTCTCAAAGTCGCCTTAGAGGAAGTCAAGCCATGAGGCATAGTTCATGTCTCGGCCCTTGGTGACGTCGAAGAACTTTTTCTGAAGTTTCCGGGTAATCTTTCCGGGCTTCCCTATCTTATAGCCGTCCACCTGTCGTATCGGTGTAAGCTCTGCTGCGGTCCCGGTGAAGAAGGCCTCCTCCGCGCTGTAAAGCTCTGCC
>JALUUU010000021.1 GCA_027021185.1 archaeon
GTTGACGGCGAGAAAATGAAGGTGTATGTTCACCGTAAAGGGGCTACAAGAGCCTTCGGGCCAAAGAGCAGGGGAGTACCAGATAAATACAGCAGGTATGGTCAGCCGGTGCTGATTCCTGGGGACATGGGGTCTGCCAGCTATCTATTAGTGGGCACGGAAAAGGCCATGATGGAGACCTTTGGCTCTACCTGCCACGGCGCAGGACGAAAGCTGAGCAGGGCCCAGGCCAAGAAGCAGTTCTGGGGAGAAACGGTGAAAAGGGCGATGGCACAGCAGGGCATCTATCTCAGGGCTGCCAGCAAGCCCGTGATCGCTGAAGAAGCCCACGGCGCTTATAAGGACGTGAGTGAGGTCGTTGAGAGCGCCCACGGGGCCGGCATATCTTTACTCGTTGCGAGGATGCGTCCCCTCGGTGTGGCTAAGGGATAGCTGCAAACATTTTTAACCGCCGCCGTCAAATGAATACTAAGGAGGGATTTGCTTGGGGGTTAAAAAGATTTTAATGCTGGTAGGGGATTTTGTGGAAGACTACGAGGCCATGGTGCCCTTTCAGATGCTGACCATGGTGGGACACGAGGTGCATGCCGTGTGTCCGGGCAAAAAATCCGGAGACAAGGTTAAGACAGCCGTTCACGACTTCGAGGGAGATCAGACCTATACCGAGAAGCGCGGCCACAACTTCGCCTTAAACGCGACCTTCGAGGACATTAAGCCTGAAGACTACGATGCCCTGGTGATTCCGGGCGGACGGTCACCGGAGTATCTGCGGCTCAACGATGCAGTCCTTGACACAGTTAGACACTTCGCCAACGAGAACAAGCCCATAGCATCAATATGCCACGGCCAACAGATACTGGCTGCAGCAGGGGTCATTGAGGGCAAGACCTGCACGGCGTATCCAGCGGTCAAACCAGAGGTGATAAGGGCGGGGGCGAAATGGGGAGAGGTGAATGAAACCTTCTCCAACGCCTACGTCGACGGGAACCTGGTGACGGCAGCCGCTTGGCCCGGGCATCCTGAGTGGATGCGTAAGTTTCTCGAGCTCTTAGGAACGAAAATAGAGCCGTAGACCTGGAGTTTACTCGGCCTCGGCTTTTTTCTTTTTAACTTTTTTTGGCCTTTCCTGGGGAGGCTTGACAAGGGCTTTAATTATCTTGTCTGTAATGGTCTCTTTTTTCTCCTCTTTTTCCTTCTCCGGGAATTTTAGGTCTTTCACGGCATCGTAATTGTTGCCGATGCCGCAGCTGTTTCCGACCCCAACAACTACAATCTTACCCTCGCCTTGGGTCCTTTTTATGCTGTCCTTAACCAGGTCTATGGCTTTATCCACAGATTCGCCTATGGGCTTTGTCAGGGGGGATATGGCCTCCTCTATGCTCATCTTTATGGCATAAGCCTCCAGAGGGATGTTATGCTTCATGGCTGTGGTCTCTATCTTGGCTTTCTCTGGCCCAGGATCTCCTATAGCGGCGCCCACCCCCTCAGCCACCTTACCCGTTTTCTCGCCCTCGAGCTTGAGGCTGGCATCCACGGTTATTATCTTAGCCACCTTATTCTCCCGGCAGACCTTTTCCACAGCATCCCCTAGCTTACCGAGGGTTGCCCCGGGACCCGTGGCCTTCAAAACAAGAACCTCCCTCCCATCCACCTCAATCTCGTGGCATATGACATCTTTAGCCACCTCTTTACCCTCACCCTCCCTGACCAGTGTGGCGGCAACAAGGGGGCCTATGGAGTCTCCGATGGGTTTTCCCTGGGAGATAGCCTCCACACCCTTCATCTGGGCCTTGGCTATCCTTTTTATCATGGGAAGGCTCATCTGGATAAGCATGGCCATCTGGAAGTTTCCCGTCTTCTTTACGAACTCCACGTAGTGCCTGACGGTCTTGGCAATTATGTTAAGGCCTATACCGCCTTTAAGGAGGGATATCATGTTGGCCTTCCATATCCTGTCGCTCTGTGGAGCTATCGTATATGCTATTGCTTCAAATCTGTCCTCAGCCTTGTCCAAGAGGTACTCTATTTTTTTCAGGATTCCATAAGGGTCAAGATCTACAGGGCCTATGAGGAAAAACTCCAGGGCGTTTTCCACCACCTGTCTGTCCTCCTCCCCGCCCTTTGTTTTGCCCTTTTCCTGGGCTGTTTTTAGGATGATGTCAACGGCCCTCTTGGTATATCCCTCAAGGGTGTTTGCCACCACCTCCATCTCGGCTATCATACGATAGAGCATGTACTTTGGATACAGGAGGATGAATGAGAAGAAGAGAATCATCCACAGCACTTGGCCTGCCCAGTTCTGGTCGAAAAGAGGCATCTATTCCACCTAACTAATAAATTTGGCTCGCCCTTTTTATATTTTTACACCTGCTCAAGGAAAACCTTAATAAGCCCCTTATGAGATGGGGATAGGTATGGCAAAGAAAGATTTTAAGAAACTGGTGAGGAAGTGGTGCGAAGAGGAGGGGCTGTTTGACGAGGAGGTGGAGGATAAAAACAGTGAATTTAATTATGTCATAAACTATCCCCTGGAACTAGAGCATAAGATAAACATCCTTCAGCCCGGGGACAGCCAGGATAAAATTATCGTGCTCTCTGGAACAAGATTTGAGCCAGAAACTGTCGAGAGAATGAGGAACCTTCCTCAGAAGGAGCTTGAAGACCTTCTGTGGGACATCCGTCTTACCCTGTGTGCGAGGCCAACAGAATTTGAGCTGAGGCGGCCAGAGGATCAGGGCGCCCCCGAGGTTCTGGTTATTACTGCTCTGATATATTCGGACGGACTATCCAAGGACAGGCTGATGACTGCCATCAGAGACGTGTACAAGTCGAAGCTTTTAGCGGTATGGAAGATTCAGCAAAGGACTGAGGTATGATCTCTTTTATCGGTGGAACAGGTAAGCTGGGATTCGGCTTAGCGATGCGATTTGCCAACGCCGGGGAGGAGGTGATAATAGGCTCGAGAAAGCTGGATAAAGCCAATGGGGCGGCAGAGAGAATTTTGGAAAAAATACCGGATGCTAGGGTGCGTGCCTTGGAAAACAGAGAAGCTGCCGAAGAAAGCGGCATCGTCTTCTTGGCTGTCCCATACCCTGCGCAGGGAGACATTCTCCGCGCAATAAGCGAAGCCCTCCATGGGAAGGTCCTGGTCAGTGTTGTCAATCCCTTTAAATGCGTGAATGGAGAATTCGTAAAGTTGAATGTAGCCCACGGGTCCGCTGCAGAGGAGGCACAAGCATTTGTGCCCCATGCTAAAGTCGTAAGTGCCTTTAAAAATATCAGCCATGAGGTCTTCACGAGGATAGAGGAGCCCATACGGTGCGATACAATTGTATGCAGCGACCATGAAGACGCGAAAAAAGTCGTGATGGATCTTGCCGAGAAAATCGGCGTAAAACCCATAGACGGCGGCCCCCTCAGGATCTCCAGGTATCTGGATGCGGTTACGATACTCCTTTTAAACGTGAACAAGAGATACGGGGGAAACGCCTGTTTAAAGATAGAGTTCTACGATTTATAGCCGAGGAGTTACCCGCATAAAGTCCCTCGCGACATAGGTGTCCCTGAAAAACTCCTTTGCCTGCGTTATCAGGATCTCGTCTTCTGTGTACCTAGGGCTTATATGGGTAAGGTAGAGCTCAGTGGCACCGCCTTTAGCCGCTACCTGCGCAGCCTCAACGGAGGTTGAGTGTTTTGTTTCCACGGCGTTTTCTTCTAGCGATGCATCAAAGGTCGAGTCGTGTATAAGGACAGAGTCTCCGCAGTTTTCAATTATGCTGGGGCAGGGGCGGGTATCAGAGGAGTAAACAACCTTATATCCCTTCTTTCTGTCCCCGAGGACCTCATCAGGGAGAATCCATCTACCCCCCGCTCTGACTTTCTCCCCCCTCTGAAGCTTTGAATATGCAGGACCCGGCTTCAATCCCAGGGCCCTTGCCTTCTCGGGTAAGAACTCGCGACCCCTCTGCTCTTCAAACAACAGGCCATAGGTGGGCACATTATGCCTCACCGGCAGGGCTCTTATAACGTACCTATCCTCTCTGAGCTCGAAGTTGCGGGAGAACTCTGTTACTTCGAGGTTAAAGGAGACTTCATACTCCCCCAGCCCAAGGATGTTAGACACGAGTTCTCTGATCCCCTTCGGGCCGTATATGTGGAGATCGTTTTTTCGACCGGCAAAGGACATAGTCTGCAGAAGACCGGGCAGGCCGAGAAAGTGGTCTCCATGGAAGTGAGTAATGAATATCTTGTTTACCCGCATGTAGCTTACTCGAGAGTGGATG
>JALUUU010000022.1 GCA_027021185.1 archaeon
CTCCTTGGAGAAGCGGCCCTCCTTGAATCCCTTTATCTTTATCCCTCCGTCTAGGAGGGTCTTCACGACCTCTGCTCCGACCCACCGCCTCACGACGGCGTCCGGTTTCAGCACTAGAAGAGTTTTCTCCGTCATTCTCCCTCCAGGTTTTAAGAACTCGTCTATATTAACTTTTCTCAGATGCCCTGCTGAGCTTAAGCTCGAAACCCTCAATCCTGCTGAGGTGCCCGATGTTCTCGGCCAGCTGCATTATCGCCTTGGAGGCCGCGGAGTCGGGGGACAGCAGCACCAAGGGGTTCTCGTAGGTAACGGCGGTCCTGAAGTTCGGGTTCTCGGGTATGGTGGCTATTATGTCCACCCCGAGGATGTTCTCGATCTCGCTGATGGTTAGCTCGTCTGCTCCAGGGGTCACCCTGTTCAAAACCGCCCCCATGATAGGGATTCCCAGGCGGTCAACGATTATCTTGGTCTTAAGGGCATCGGAGATAGATGTTATCTCAGGTATCACTACAAGTATCGTCCCGTGGGCGGCGGCGAGGGCGGCCAGGGCGGGCCTCCCCAAACCTGAGGGCGTGTCCAGCAGGAGAAAGTCGAACTCGTCCTGCAGCCTTCGGAGATGCTTCTTAAGGCCCTCAGGGATAACGGTCTTCAAGGCGTTTATCTCAATGCTCCCGGGGATGACCTTAACACCCCCCGGCCCCGGAAGGACCGCCTCCTCTATGGAGGCGTTTCCCGATAGAACGCTGTGGAGGGTTTTCTCGGCCTTTCCAAGGCCCAGGTGAAGGCTCATATCGGCCAGCTCTATGTCAGCGTCCACCAGGAGCACCCTCTTATCCATCTTGGCCAGGGCTATTCCCAGGTTAACGGTAAGGGTTGTCTTGCCCACCCCTCCCTTGGCCGAGGCAAGAGCTATCGAGAGTCCCATGGCCTCCTCCCTTCCCTCTTGATAGGCTTCCCCAGCAGCCACAAGACGGTCTTCGCGAGCTCATCGATGCTCACGGGCTTGGATATGTGCCAGTCGGCAACGGCGTAATCGAGGCTTTTAACCTTGTCCCTGTCGTGGCCCTTCACCGTGAGCATGCTCACTATTATCTGCCGCGTCTCGGGGTTTCCCTTTATTTTCCTGCACACCTCCCAGCCGTCGATATCGGGCATCATGACGTCGAGGAGAATAAGGTCTGGCCGGATTTCCCTCACCTTCTCCAGGGCTTCCCCCCCTCTGGAAGCCCCGTATACCTCGAGACCTCTTTCCTTGAGAACTTCCATCACCAACTTCCGAAGGTCCTCTTCGTCATCCACTACGAGGACCTTGAACCGCCTTTTACTCCGCATCAGCCTCAGGTCCAGAGATTCCAGCCTTTCTCTTTCGTAACCAGTTTAAGGAGCAGGTCTGCCTCCTTGAGCTTGGCCAGAATAATCTTAGCCTCCTCCTTGGTCAGTATTACGTATTCCTTCTTAATATAACTAGCTACTTTCGAGGAATTATCCATTTTTACCGGGACCTCCTTCCCCCCTAAGTTTAAATTTATTTTTTAAAATTCTCTTTAACCCCCCAGCTTCACGAAATAGGCTTATATGGATATATTCTCTCCATGAGCTTGGCCGCCACCTCCTCTATCTCCCGGGAGAACCTTGAGTTGGGCTTAAGGAGAATCACGGGTTTCCCCTCCATCAGGGCTCTTTTTATCTCATCATCCTCCGGCAGGACTCCTAGGATGGGGAGCTCCAGGATGTCGGATATCCGCTCGTGGGGGATGTCGTATTTGCTCCCTGCCTTGTTGATGATGACGCCGATTATCTTCGTGCCGAGCTTTTTCGCTATGATTATCGTTTTCAGGGCCTCGGAGATGGATGTTATCTCGGGGGTGACCACCAAGACCATCTCGTAGCAGGACGATATAGCAACGACGGCATCTCTCCCGAGACCCGGGGGACAGTCAACTATGACTATCTCGTACTTCTTCTCCAGGTCCTCTATTGTTCTCTCGAAGAGCTCGAAGTTTATGTCCAGGAGCCCCTCCACCTTAAGCTCTCCCACAACAACGTCCAGCCCATCCACCTTCACCATGGCGCTCTCCACGCCGATCTCCCCGGAAAGGACGTCATGGAGGGAGGCGATGTTGGGCTTGATCCCCATGATCAGTCCCAGGCTGGGGCCCTCAAGGTTCCCGTCCACCACCACGGTCTTGAGCTTATACCTGGCCAGGGCTATACCGAGGTTGGCGACAATGGTGCTCTTGCCCACACCACCCTTTCCTGATGCGAAGCAGATGCTGACCCCCATTTCATACCCTCCTGGGCGGCGCCTCTAGGAGCCAGGCAACAGTGCTCAGGAGTTTCTCCCTGTCGATGGGCTTCGCGATGTGCCAGTCCGCCCTGGCCTCCTCAAGACTCTTGAGCTTGTCCTCCGCCGCCGATTTAACGGTAAGCATGGCCACAGGAATCTTGCTGAGTTCCTTGTCAGCCTTTATCTTCTTCGATACCTCCCAGCCCAGCATGTCGGGCATCATGACGTCCAGAAGAATCAGGTCGGGCTTCTCCTTCTTGGCCAGCTCCAGGCCCTCGCTGCCGCTGTTGGCCTCTATGACCTTGTAGCCCTCCTTCTCGAGAATGAGCTTAATGAGAAAAACAATGTCAGGTTCGTCATCTATGACGAGAATCTTCTTCATTATTACACATCCCTATTAGTTCTTAATGAATTTAAAGGCTTTCCAGTTCCTAAGCTCCTGGATACCGGACCTGCAGACGGCTATTTCCCTCTCAGCGGCTTCCAGGACCGTTACAGTCCGTTTTCTCTGATGTCGTATCTGCTCCAGGGACTCTTTGAGCTCCTGCCCCAGGAGGAGCCCCATGAATAGACTCAGGTGATCTAGATTAATCCCTCTACCCGCCCACTCATTTTTCCTCATCAATTCATGGCTTCTTTCCGACTTATATAATCCTTTTTTAAAAAAGTTTTTAACGGCTCCGTTTCCTCGCCAAGATAAGGGCGTGGTCTCTCTCGTAAGGGGATAGCTCCAGGAGCTCCAGGACTTTGAATCCCGCGTTTTTCAGCCTCCCCGCCTCCCTTGAATAGATCTTCCTGGGCGATTTGCGAACATCTATGCTCCTGGCCTTGACCATCAGCATGACATAGCCCTTCCCCCGAAGGTAATAACGGGCGTTGGCCAGGAGAATCTCTCCCTGCCTAGGCTGGGCCAGGTCCTGGTATATTACGTCACATTTCTCGGTCAACGATGCATAGCTCTCCGGCCTGGAGGCGTCGCATAGTAGTGGGACCATGTTCTCCCGCTCCTTGCAGAGATACAGCAGTTTAAGAAAAACCCTGGGAGAAAACTCGACGCAGTAGACGAGCCCTTCCCCGGCGATGTCTGATAAATGGCTGGCGGTTGTGCCTGAGGCCGCTCCCAGATAAAGAACCCTTGAGTCCCTCTTAACAGGCATGGTTCTCAGACCCTTATAGAGGGCTGCCGCCAGCTTGCTCCTGCGGGGATTCCAGAGCCTGTACTCCACACCTTCAATCTTTTTAAGGGTTTCTCCGTAGACAGATCTGCCGGGGACAAGATTTCTCGTTCCAAGGCGGTCCCTTATCTTATACACCCCCTGGAACTTCTCCATCACCCTCATCCCTTCCTGCCCTCCCCTGCTATACTGCTGAGCCTCTCCTCCAGGCTCTTCTTCAGCTCCTCGGCCACGGGTCTACGGGAGTAGGCGTCCACCCTGGCGGCGATGGCTATCTTGCCTGCGAGGCTCCTGGCCATCCTTCCTCTGTGCTTAGGGGGAGACCCTCTGACCATGGGGTGCTGGAATATGGCCCCGTGCTTCGGGGGCTTTTTCCTGCCCTTGAAGAATGCTCTCCCGGCTCCAAGGATCTGGATCCTGCTCCCGGGCATCCGGGCCAGATTATCAAGACCCTTGGCCAGGGATATCAGCTTAGCCCCCAGGAGAGGACCCACGAGGGCTGTGAGGTTGGGGGCCACCTCGGACATCTCTTTCCCTATCTTGTCCTCAAGCCTCCGCCTGTATCTCAGGAGATCCTTCACAGCCTCGGCGAAGCTCTTGAGCACCTCATCCTTCCCTGAGGCGGCTTTCCTCAGGAGCTCCTCCCTGTCGGCGGTGAGTTCCTCATATCCCGGGACGCTCAGAGCATGCCACTCCCTCACCCGCTCCATGAGTAGATTAAGGGCTTCGTCCAGGTCTTCGAGGCATCTCAC